>CAYWIQ010000195.1:0-5050 GCA_964458405.1 uncultured Chromatiaceae bacterium | reverse complement strand
GTAGGAGCATATAAATAAGGGCTGCCAACCTTGAGGAGGCGTTATGATTCATCTCGATCTTGATGCAAAGGAGCGAACGACCCTGATGGAGGTGTTGGAGAGTTATCTATCGGATTTGAGTTACGAGATTGCCGATACCGACCGTTTCGAATTTCGTGAGCAACTCAAGGCCAAGCGCGATGTGTTGAACAAGATTCTAGGCACGGTCAAACAAGCACACGAATCGGGTTGAACGGTGGCGGAATTGCTGTGTAGGTCGCACCTTGTATTGGTGCCGGTCCGAGTCAATATAATAAAAAGGATTCGATGGTAATGCATGTTGTTGTAGCCTTGAGTTTGGTAGCGGCCGGGTTTGGTATCGGTTATGCGTTGTGGTGTGCCCGCTGGATTTTGAGCCGCAACGAAGGGTCGCCTGATATGCAGGGGCCGTATCTGGCGATTCGTGATGCCGCGCAGGCCTTCTTGCGTACCCAATATTCTACGATCCTTAAGGTTGGTTTGATTTTCGTCGTGGTGCTGGCGATCACGCCCCATATGGGGTTGTCGACGGCGTTGGGCTTCGCCGTGGGCGGCTTGTGTTCGGGGCTGGCGGGCGCTGCCGGGATGTGGGTATCGGTACGTGCCAATGCCCGCACCGCCGCCGCCGCCGAAAGCGGTCTTGCGGCGGCCTTGCGCGTGGCGGTGCGGGCCGGCTCTTTCACCGGCTTCTTGGTGGGGGCGCTGGCCCTCGCCGCGGTCAGCGGCTTTTATCTATTTCTGTCGCTGCGCAGCGCGGCCCCCGATCTCCGGCCGCTGGCGGGATTGGGTTTCGGTGCGTCACTGGTGAGTATCTTCGCCCGGCTTGGCGGCGGTATCTTCACCAAGGCCGCCGATGTCGGCGCCGACCTGGTGGGTAAGATCGAGCAAGGTATACCCGAGGACGATCCGCGCAATCCGGCTGTCATCGCCGATAACGTGGGTGACAATGTCGGTGACTGTGCCGGTATGGCCGCCGATCTGTTTGAGAGTTACGCGGTGACTTTGGTCGCCACCATCCTGGTGGCGCACTGGTTGTTGCCGGTGCATTTGGTCGCACAGCATTACCCTTTAGCATTGGGAGCGGTGGGTCTGATTGCAGGGATGATAGGCATGCAGGCGGTGCGTTTGGGCAACGATGCCCGCATCCTCTTCGCGCTGTTACGCGGCGTGGCGGCGAGTGCCGCGCTGGCCGCCGTGGGTTTTTATCTGATCAGCCATTGGTTAATCACGGGGATGGGCGCCTTTACCGCCAACAAGTTGTTCCTGGCGACGTTGTTGGGGCTGGTGATCGCCTTGACCTTGGTTGGATCGACCATCTATTACACCGCTACCGGTTACGCGCCGGTACGGCGTATCGCCCATGCCTCCCGCTCCGGCCATGCCACCAATGTCATCACCGGTTTAGCGGTGGGTATGAAATCGACGGCGTTGCCGGTGCTGGTGGTTGCCTTGGGCATCATCGCCGCCTATGCACTGGCAGGGGTTTACGGCATTGCCGTCGCCACCTCCGCCATGCTGTCACTGACGCCGGTGATCGTGACCATAGACGCCTATGGTCCGGTCACCGACAATGCCGGCGGCATCGCCGAGATGGCGCATCTGCCGCAAGCGGTGCGTGATGTCACCGACACCCTGGACGCGGCGGGTAACACCACCAAGGCGGTCACCAAAGCCTTCGCCATCGGTTCGGCCGGGCTGGCGGCGCTGGCCTTGTTCGGCGCCTATACCATCGATTTCGGTGTCCACGGTCATGTGTTCGATTTTTCCATCGGCGATTCCTATACCCTGGCCGGTCTGTTTTTCGGCGCCTTGCTCCCTTATCTATTCAGTGGCTATATCCTGGATGCCGTGGGGGTGGCGGCGGGCCGGGTGGTGGCGGAGGTCAGGGAACAATTCAAGACCCATCCCGAGATATTGGCCGGCACGCGTTTACCGGACTATGCGCGCACAGTGGCGATACTCACCCGGGAATCCCTGCGTGCTATGTTGATTCCCGGCCTGATCCCGGTGGCCGCGCCGTTGCTCATTACGTTGATCTGGGTCCCATTCGGTCCCCAGGGCAGTGCCGTGCGGCTGATGGGCGGTTTGCTCATGGGCGCCATTATCAGCGGCTATCTCATGGCGGTGTCCATGAGCATCGGCGGTGCGGCGTGGGACAACGCCAAGAAATACATCGAGGCCGGTCACGAAGGCGGTAAGGGTTCACCGGCCCACCACGCCGCCGTCACCGGCGATACCGTGGGCGACCCTTATAAGGATACGGCGGGGCCCGCGATTAATCCCATGATCAAGGTAATCAACCTGATTGCACTATTGCTGGTGCCGTTTCTCGCTTAGAACGGCTTCGCGACGGCGATGTCGCAACGCTATTTTGTCAGGTGTCGTCTGCTATGGTTGTAAGAGAGGCTTGTAGGCGTTGTAGCGTTTGGGGCGGGCGATGTTCTACAGATTCCTGGCGGACATGGTTCTGGTTGTACATGCGCTGATCATCGCATTCGTGGTCGTGGGGTTGGCCCTGATCTTGGTCGGCGCAGTGCAGCACTGGCATTGGATCAGGAACGGCTGGTTCAGGCTGGCCCATGTCGCGGCCATTGCCATTGTGGTGGTCCAGTCCTGGTTTGGCGCTATTTGTCCGTTGACCGCGTGGGAAAGCCGCTTGCGGGAGGCGGCGGGCGATGGCGGTTATACGCGTTCGTTCATCGCCCACTGGCTGCATGAGATTCTATTCTATGACATTCCACCCGAGGTCTTTACCATGCTCTACACGGCGTTCGGCATTGCGGTGTTACTAGCCTGGCGGCTGGTGCCGCCACGTCGTCCGTGGCAATGATAGGCTTGTGTAGTAGCGAGGCATGCATTCTATTGATAGAGTAGATGCGATTTCTCAGGAAGCACGACAATGATTACTCAGCTGGAGACGGATTCGAAAAATATTATCGGCTTCACCCTGCGGGGCAAGCTGCACGATGAAGACTACAAGCTCTTCGTTCCGGCCGTGGAAGCGGCGTTGGCGGCCCATGATCCATTAAGCCTGTACGCGCAGTTCGAGGATTTTCACGGTTGGGATCTGCACGCCGCCTGGGATGATTTTAAATTCGGTGTCAAACACTATGCCAGTTTCAAGCGCATCGCCTTGGTGGGCGATCGGCAATGGGAAGAATGGATGGCGGCCTTCTGCAAACCTTTTAGTCGGGCGCAGGTCAAATATTTCGATGCCCATGATAGTGCAGCCGCCTGGGCGTGGTTGAAAGAGACGAACCAGCCATGACGGTTCGCTATAGATTATGTTGGGAGTGATGATATGAGCATTGAAGATGAACTGCAGCAAACCATTAAGGCGATGGTGCAGCCCGGCAAGGGCATCCTCGCCGCCGACGAAAGCGCGCCTACCATCGCCAAACGCTTTCAGGCCATCGCCGTCGAATCCACTGTGGAAAACCGTCGCGCTTAC
The DNA here is from genome assembly GCA_964458405.1 of uncultured Chromatiaceae bacterium. Classification (GTDB taxonomy): domain Bacteria; phylum Pseudomonadota; class Gammaproteobacteria; order DRLM01; family DRLM01; genus JARRQJ01. The sequence continues at coordinate 1,581 of CAYWIQ010000195.1, read as the reverse complement.
CGCAGCCTGCTCTTCACCACGCCGGGTATCGACGAGTTTATCAGCGCCGTAATTCTGTTCGAGGAGACGCTGACCCAAAATGTCGATGACGGCACGCCACTGCCGAAGGTCCTGGAGCACGCAGGCATCGTGCCGGGGGTTAAGGTGGACAAGGGCAAGGTGCCGCTGGTCAACGCCCCGGGCGATCTTATCACCCAGGGCCTGGACGGCTTGGCCGAGCGGTTACGCGGGTACAAGGCGCAGGGGGCGCGCTTTGCTAAGTGGCGCGAGGTCTATCCCATCACGGCGAAAAACCCCAGTCGCCTGGCGATAGAGGCCAATGCGGAGATGTTGGCCCGTTATGCCGCTGTCTGTCAGTCGGAGGGTTTCGTCCCCATCGTCGAACCGGAAGTGCTCATCGACGGCGATCACAGTCTGGAACGCTGTCTGGAGGTCACCGAGGCGGTGCAGCACGCGGTCTTCCACGCCCTGCATCGTCACGGCGTCCTGTTGGAATACATGGTGCTCAAACCCAGCATGGTGCTGCCCGGTAAAGGGCATCCACCCAAGGCCGATCCGGAGGTAGTGGCCGCCGCCACCGTTAAGGTGTTGCGCAGAACGGTGCCGGCGGCGGTGCCCAGTATCAATTTTCTGTCGGGCGGTCAGGGGCCGGAGGAGGCCACCGCCAATCTCAATGCCATGAATCACCTGTTCGCCCAGACGGCGCCGTGGCAATTGTCGTTTTCCTATGCGCGGGCCCTGCAGCAGCCGCCTCTCCAGGCGTGGGCGGGTCAGAGCGCCAATACCGCGCAGGCGCAACAGGCGTTTTACAAGCGCGCCAAACTCAACGGGCTGGCGCGGCGCGGTGATTACCGGGCGGAAATGGAAAAGGCGGATTGATCGTTCGCGAAGCGTTTACAGTTCTTTGACCACCCGGTTGACCGTCGGGTCATCGGGGCTGACGCTGACGCTAAAGCCCAGACTGGCGACCAACTGCAGCATCGCCTGGTTGGCGGCCAGCACTTCGCCCTCCATGCGTCGCAGACCCTTGGCGCGCGCCACGTCCAGCAACGCGGTCATGAGTTTATGGCCCAGTCCCTTGTGTTGCCAGCGATCGGAGACTACCAGGGCGAATTCGCAGGATTCCGCATCCGGGTTGGTGGTATAGCGGGCGATGCCCAGTTCCACCTCCTTGCCCGCCTGCTCGGTGACGGCCATCAGCGCCATCTCGCGGTCGTAATCGATCTGGGTGAAACGCACCAGCATGGCGGGGGTGAGTTCCTGCAGTGTCTCCATGAAGCGGAAATATTTACTGTCGTTGGAGAGGCCGCGTACGAAGTCCTGTTCCAGTTCGGCATCTTCGGGACGAATGGGACGGATGGTGATGTCGGTGGCGTCGGCCAATTGCCATTTGGTTTCCAGATGGGGCGGGTAGGGGTGGATCGCCATATGGGCGTAGCGTTCGGCACCGGGCGTGTGAAAATCCACTGCGATACGCGCATCCACGGCCAGGGCGCCGTGCTCGTCTATCAGCAAGGGATTGATGTCCATTTCCTTGATCCACGGTAGTTCGCACACCATCTACGAGACGCGCAGCAACAC
>CAYWIQ010000194.1:0-5090 GCA_964458405.1 uncultured Chromatiaceae bacterium | reverse complement strand
TGGGCGTCGGCGGTATGCAGCTGTATCGCGCCGAGACACCCGGTCCGATGAAGGACGCCAAGCTCACGCCGCGCATCACCGAGACCGCCAAGGCCTTGTGGTACATCTATCTAGGCTTGACTATCGCCTGTGCCCTCGCCTATTGGTTGGCGGGGATGAGCCCCTTCGACGCCATCGCCCACAGCTTCGCCACCTTGTCCACCGGCGGTTTTTCCACTCATGATCTCAGTATGGGCTACTTTCACAGCCCGTTGATCGAGATGATCGCGGTGGTGTTCATGGTGCTGGCCGGCGCCAATTTCTCCCTGCATTTCATGGCGTGGCGCTCCATGAGTCTCAAGCCCTATGGGATGGATTCCGAGGTGAAGACATATCTGATCATCCTCGGTTCGGTGGCGGCCATTACCGCCGGCTATCTATACGGTTCCGGGGCCTATAGCTCCATAGGTGGGGCGGTCCATAACGGCATTTTTCAGGTGGTGTCCTTCGCCACTTCCACCGGTTTTACCACCAGCACCTACGACAAATGGCCGGGTTTCCTGCCGATACTGCTGATGTTTTCCAGCTTCGTGGGCGGCTGCGCCGCGTCCACTGCTGGCGGCATCAAGACCATCCGCTTTCTATTGTTGCTCAAGCAGGGTGCCCGCGAAGTCAAGCGGCTCATTCACCCCAACGGTCAGTTTCTGGTGAAGATCAACGGCAAGGCTTTGCCCGACCGGGTGGTGGAATCGGTATGGGGATTCTTCTCGGTGTACGTGGCGCTGTTCATTATCATGATGCTGATCCTGATGTTTACCGGCCTGGATCAGGTCACCGCCTTCTCGGCGGTGGTGGCGTGCATGAACAACCTCGGTCCGGGCTTGGGCAAGGTGGCATCCAACTTCGCCTCGCTCAACAGCGTCGCCAAATGGACCCTGTCGGTGGCCATGATCTTGGGGCGCCTGGAGATATTTACCCTGCTGGTGTTATTCACCCCCACCTTTTGGCGGCGTTGAACGGAAAGGTAAGACGTAAGATGAGCGATCAATCCACCCGGGACAAATGGGACGAACGTTATCGGGGGGTGGAATCGCCCGGCGCGGTGGCGACCGTGCTGCTGGAAAACGCCCATCTGCTGCCGCCGCGCGGAACCGCTCTGGATCTTGCCTGCGGCCTGGGCGCCAACAGCCTGTTGCTGGCGGAGCGGGGCTTGCGCACCTATGCCTGGGATATCTCGCCGGTGGCCATCGAGAAATTGAACGCCGTTGCCGCCGCCCGCAATCTGCCCATCATCGCCGAGGCCAAAGATGTATTGCACGATCCCATCCCTCACGCCCGGTTCGATGTGGTGGTGGTCGCCCATTATCTGGAACGGGCCTTGACGCAAGCCATCATCAACGGCTTAACGGTGGGAGGGCTGCTGTTCTTTCAAACCTTCACCCGTACCGCCGTCAATCCCGGCGGGCCGCAGAAGGACGAATGGCGTCTGGCCGACGGCGAACTGCTGTCCCTGTTCGCGCCGCTGCGTCCGGTTGTATATCGTGAGGAAGGGCGCTTGGGTGATGTTGCTCGCGGGTTCCGCGATAAGGCGTTGCTGGTGGCGGTAAAAGAATCCTGACGGCGGCTTGGAGCGGAGTCGTCCCAGGGCTAGAAGATAATCTTCTTCAGGGGTAAATAGCCGGTTCACCCTGGGGGCGGGTGCGGAAGCGCTTATAGCCCCACTGATATTGCGCCGGACATTGTCTTACCAGGGTTTCCACCATGTTGTTCACCACGGCCACAGAGGTCCCCAGTGGTGCCTGATTGATAGTGGGTGGTGCGGGTAGAAAATATATGTGATAACCCCGACCGCGGGGCAGGCGCTCCGCATAACAGAAAATCACCGCCGCCCCGGTCTTGATGGCGAGCCGTGACAGCAGCACCATGGTGCTGGCCTGGATACCGAATAGCGGTGCGAATACGCCGTTGCCCGCGCCGGGTTCCTGATCTGGCAGAATCCCCAACACTTCGCTGCGGCTCAAGGCTTGGTACAGTGAGCGCACGCCGCCGGCGTCTATTGCCGCCAGTTTGGCCCCGAAGCGCTGGCGGCCGTGGCGTACCAATGAATCCAGTTCAATCAGGCGCGGCGGTCGGTAGAGGGAGGTGATGGGGTAGCGCTGCAGAGAGATATAGAGTCCTATCATCTCCCAGCTGCCGAGGTGAGGCGCCGCGATAATGGCACCTTTGCCGGCGGCGAGGGCGGTGCGCAGGTGTTCTTCGCCGCTGACGGCATGCACCAGTCCTGCTACCCGGGGCGCGGGCCACAGCCACAGGGCGCCGGCCTCGGTCAGGGTCTTGCCCGACTCGATCAGGCTGGCGCGGAGCAGCCGGCGTTGCCGCCTGGCGCTGAGCTGCGGAAAGCACAGGGGGATATTGATGGCGCCGACGCGGCGCAGGTCATTGGGGATTAGGCACAGTCCCCAGCCGATGGCCGTCCCCAGGGCGTGGGCCAGCGGCAACGGCAACGCGGCGCACAGCCGCAACAGCCAGCGGATAGCTCTGGCGCGCATGGCTCAGTCGTCCTCCCCGGCGACATCGCTGGAATAGTCGGTGGCGAGGACCTCCCGAGCGCGCTGCGCCAGTTGGGGTTCCACCTGAAGTTTGATCCAGCCCACGGCGATGTTATACAACCAATCGGTTTGTCCCAGATTTTCGTCTTTGAGCCAGCAGGGAATGCCCTCGGCTTCCAGGCGTCCCTTGGCGATGTAGGCGCTGGGCATATTGTCAAAGGTGGCGACGGTGATCAGTTCCACTAGGGGATTTTCCGGCAAAAAGCCACAGTATAGTGAAAATTGGGGCCGGAATGAGGGGGGCGGCGGTGACTGGGCATGAAATGTTACAATAGATCGCTTTGGTCACAGCGCAGCGGTCCTAATGGTGACTCGCATGCGATCGGAGCTTTTGATGTCAACACTTTTGCAACAACTCAATAAACGCATCCTGATACTGGACGGTGCCATGGGTACCATGATCCAGAGTTATCAGCTCGGCGAACAAGATTACCGCGGCACCCGCTTTAAAGATCACCCCGGCGATCTGAAGGGTAATAACGACCTGTTGTCCCTTACCCAGCCCAAGATCATCGGCGATATCCATCGCGCCTACCTGGAGGCCGGCGCCGATATCCTCGAAACCAATACCTTCAACTCCACTTCCATCGCCATGGCCGATTACCGCATGGAAGAACTGGTGTATGAGTTGAATCTGGAAGGGGCGCGGCTGGCGCGGGCCGCAGCGGATGATTACAGTGCTCGGACGCCGGACAAGCCGCGGTTCGTGGCCGGCGTGCTGGGTCCCACCAATCGCACCGCCAGCATCTCGCCCGACGTCAACAATCCCGGCTTCCGCAACATCGATTTCGATCAGTTGGTGGAGAGTTACAGCGAGGCCGTGCGCGGCCTGGTGGACGGCGGCGCCGACGCCCTGCTGGTGGAGACGGTGTTCGACACCTTGAACGCCAAGGCGGCGCTGTTCGCCATCGACGGCTATTTCGACGCCCATGACGTCCGGCTGCCGGTGATGATCTCCGGCACCATCACCGACGCCAGCGGCCGCACCTTGTCGGGCCAGACCGTGGCGGCCTTTTGGAATTCGCTGCGCCATATCCGTCCCTTGAGTTTCGGCTTCAACTGCGCTCTGGGCGCCAAGGAATTGCGTCAGCATATCGAGGAGTTATCCGGGATCGCGGATACCTATGTCTCCGCCCACCCCAACGCCGGGCTGCCCAATGAATTCGGCGGCTATGACGAGACACCCGAGGCCATGGCCGAGGAGATCGCCGAGTGGGCGCGCAGCGGCTTTCTCAACATCGTCGGCGGTTGCTGCGGCACCGGCCCCGCCCATATCAAGGCGATTCACGATGCGGTGACCCAGTATCCGCCGCGCGCCGTTCCGGAAATCGAGAAGCAATGCCGGCTCTCCGGGCTGGAACCACTCAACATCGGCCCCGAATCCTTGTTCGTCAATGTCGGCGAGCGCAGCAACGTCACCGGTTCCGCCGCCTTCAAAAAGCTGATCCTCAACGGCGACTACGACAAGGCCCTGGACGTGGCGCGCCAGCAGGTGGACAACGGTGCCCAGGTCATCGACATCAACATGGACGAGGCTATGCTGGACGGCGAGCAGGCCATGGTGACCTTCCTCAGCCTCATCGCCTCCGAGCCGGATATCGCCAAGGTGCCGGTGATGGTCGACTCGTCGAAATGGACCATCATCGAGCAGGGCTTGAAGTGCCTGCAGGGCAAGGGTGTGGTTAACTCCATCTCCCTCAAGGAGGGGGAGGTGGAATTCATCAAGCATGCCCGTCTGGTGCGCAAATACGGTGCGGCGGTGGTGGTGATGGCCTTCGACGAGGACGGCCAGGCCGATACCCAGGCGCGCAAAGTGGCGATCTGTACCCGCAGCTACAAGCTGCTCACCGAACAGGTGGGTTTCCCGGCGGAGGACATCATCTTCGATCCCAATATCTTCGCCATCGCCACCGGCATCGAGGAGCACAACAACTACGCGGTGGATTTCATCGAGGCCACCCGCGAGATCAAACGCACCCTGCCCCACGCCCTGATCTCCGGCGGGGTGAGCAACGTGTCGTTCTCGTTCCGCGGCAACAATCCGGTGCGCGAGGCCATCCATTCGGTATTCCTCTATCACGCGGTGCATGCCGGCATGGATATGGGCATCGTCAACGCCGGTCAGTTGGCGGTGTACGACGAACTGCCGGCGGAACTGCGCGACTGCGTTGAAGACGTGGTACTCAATCGCCGTGACGATGCCACCGAGCGCCTGCTGGCTATCGCCGGCAAATACCAGGGCAAGGGCGGCGAGGAAAAGAAGGAGGATTTGGCGTGGCGCGAATGGCCTGTGGCCAAACGCCTCGAACACGCCTTGGTCAAGGGCATCGACACCTATGTCACCGAGGATACCGAGGAGGCGCGCCAGCACTTCCCGCGGCCCATCCAGGTGATCGAAGGACCGTTGATGGACGGCATGAACGTAGTGGGCGACCTGTTCGGCGACGGCAAGATGTTCCTGCCCCAGGTGGTGAAGTCGGCGCGGGTGATGAAGAAGGCGGT
>CAYWIQ010000193.1:0-5091 GCA_964458405.1 uncultured Chromatiaceae bacterium | reverse complement strand
CGATGCGACCCGCGATGTCCCGCCGGAACCGCATGCCGTTGAATTGAATCTTCTCGATAGCGCGGTACGCCGTGGCCCGGGCTTCGGCGGCGGTGTCACCGCGACCCACCACGTTCAGCACGCGCCACTTCACTGCCTATTACCTCGTCCAAGTAACGGCGGTTGAATAGACCCGTTAAAGGATCGCGTATCGCCTGTTCACGCAATTTCTCTTGTAGAGATTGGACTTCGTGCTCGGCACGAAGGCGCTCGGTGATATCCATGATGATCAACATCAATCCGCGTTTGCCGCCGAAGTTCATGCGGGCGCAGCGACCTTCTATAAACAGTTGATTCCCACCTTTGCGTAGGCCGCGGAAGGTAAAGGCGTCGCCCTCGCCGTCGCTTGCCAAACGATTACGCATTACAGTCGCCAGCATCGCTCTGTCTTCGCTTAGGGCGGTCTCCACGGGCTCCAAGCTTATCATTTCGTCAGGACCGTAACCGAATATCTCTGCGAATTTGCCGTTGATATAACTAAATCTTCCATCCTCGATCATGGCAATACCCACCAGAGACTGTTCGATTAAACCGCGGTATTTTTCTTCGGATTCCCGCATCAACTGTTCATTACGATGTTTGGTGGTAACATCGCGAAAATACCAGGCTCGCCCGTAATATGCCCCGTCGTCACCGTTCAATGGAGCGGAATAGCGATCAATGATCGTACCGTCTTTCAGATAAACTTCATCTATACTTTTCTTAGCCCTATTTGCATAAAGATATTTGATACGCGCAACAAATTCTTCCGGATTGACCACTTGCTCGGCGACAAACTTTAGCACCGATTTATCATCTTTTTGCAAAGCCAGCTCTGCTGGAATTCCGAACAATTCTATAAAACGAGTGTTATATGAATTTATCTTATCATCTCCATCAACGATTAGAATGGCATCCTGCGAGGCTTCCTGTTGGGTATTGAGAATGACATTCTTGAGAATCAATTCCCGGTGTATAAGAGATTCGCTAAACAACCGGCGAAGATTAAACAACAATCCAATGAAGGCGCATAAATTAACAATTACTTTCAACGTCTGAGCTATGGTGAAAACCAAGCTGCTGTCCGTTTTTAAGTACGGCAGCAACGATATTTCCCCCATAAACCCCACAATTATCCCCAGGATCAACCAATATTCAAAAGGGTCTGTTCGCCATTTCCCCTTACGGTAATATCCGATCAATGCCATCAAGAAGAAAATCCCGGGCAAGGTCTCGATCACATAGCTAAGCGAAACTTGATTTGGAAAGCCGGCCCGAAACGGCCCTACGTCGAAGAGGATGAACAACACAAAAGCTGTCGCGCCGACCGTCCAATAAACCAGTCTATCTGTGATACCGTGATCGGTGCCGTAACGTTGCTCTTGCCGCCAGAAAAACCAACTCAACCATATCAGGCCCGGGAAGAACAACCGCGATGCATAAAAGCTCCAGGCAAGTTGATTTAAGTAAGTAGCCGTAAAGGTTTCGATAAAATAAGAAGAGAGAATGGCGGCGTGGCCTCCCGTCAACAAACCGTTTACGATAAAGCCGCTACCGATGAAGAGAAATGTGATCTCCCTTTGACTATAAAATCGCACTAGAGAGAGCGCACCCACGCACAACGACATTATGGTGGCGATCCATTCAACCGAGGTTAAAAACTCCAGTGATCCGTGCCAGGCGTAGTTTTGGAGCAAGTAATACATCAACGCTATGATGACGACTGTCACCATATAGCTGGCTTTCCTCCATGCCGTCACCTTAAGAATCGTCCCCACCATCCAAATCAACCACCGCTAAATTTAAGTAATACGCCTTTGCCCGCCGGGAACCGAATGGGTATGTGCCCCATTGCTGGGCGATACGGTGAACTTTCTAACCGACCCGGGCATAGAGGGTAACGGCCCGGTCTGTGTTTTATTAATGCTAACTTACTACTTGGAAAGGATTTTTTTATTAAATCAAGGACTCAGGGCCCGGCATCCAGAATCACGGCAAATTGAACAAGAATCCGTATCGACAACCCTATTTGGTCGAATGCCGATTTTGACGGCAGTGAACGAACCGCTCTCGAGAAAATCCTTCCACAGGAATGGACTTACAGGTCGCTAAGTACCTTGATGTGGGCCGTCGCGCTCCGCCCCAAGGCGCCCAGGGCATAACCGCCTTCCAGCACCGATACGATCCGCCCTTTTGCACAGTTGTCCGCTACGGCCTTGAGTTTTTGCGTCACCCAGATGTAATCCGCTTCAACCAGGGCCAGGCCCGACATCTCGTCATCGACATGGGCATCGAAGCCGGCGGAGATGAACAATAACTGCGGCTGGAACGCCTCAAGTGCCGGCAGCCAGTGTTCCCATACCGCGGCACGAAAGCCCACGCCGTTGGTCCCGGCGGGCAACGGGACGTTGATAACGTGGTCATTGCCGCTGTCGGCGCCGTTATGAGGATAGAACGGATGCTGGAAGGTGGAACACAACAATACCCGTGGGTCATCGGCGAAGATGTCCTCGGTACCGTTGCCGTGATGGACGTCGAAATCGGCGATGGCCACTCGTTCCACACCGTGCGCCGCCAGGGCGTGGGCCGCACCCACCGCCACATTGTTGAACAGACAAAAGCCCATGCTTTGATCACGGGTGGCATGATGGCCCGGCGGACGCACGCTGCAAAAGGCGTTTTGGGCCTTGCCGCCCATCACCAGATCAACCCCCAACACCGCCGCACCGGCGGCGCGCAGCGCCGCCTCCAGAGTAAAGGGATTCATGGCCGTATCGGGATCCAGGTAGACGATCCCCTGCTGCGGCGCCGCCGCCTCGATCTTGTCGAGATAGTACAAACGATGCACCCGTTCCAATTGCTCGCGGGTGGCGCGGGGCGCCTCATGTTGCAGCAAAAAGGGAAGCACGCCGGCGGCGATCAACTGATCATGGATGGCGGCGAGCCGTTCCGGACTTTCCGGATGGTATCCCCCCATGTCGTGCTTGGCGCAGGCGGGATGGCTGATGAAGGCGGTTCCCCGTTCACGTGGCTATGCCCTAATATATAGCAAAGTCATCTCGCCCGGCGTATGCGACACGCGAATATGAACCCCGGCGGGCAGCTACCGGACACTAGCGATCATGGGCACACACTATCTCAATCCGCTCTTTTCACCGGAATCCGTAGCGGTGATCGGCGCCAGCAATCGCACCACTTCCGTGGGCGGCAGGGTATTCGCCAACCTGCTCGCCGGCGGCTACCGGGGCAAACTCTACGCCGTCAATCCCAAACACGCCCAGATCCTAGGTCGAGCCGCCGTCGCCTCCATCGCCGACATCGCCGAACGGGTCGATCTGGCGGTGATCGCCACCCCCGCCGGCACGGTGCCGGCGATCATCGAGGCCTGCGGCAAACAGGGGGTACGCGCCGCGGTCATCCTGTCCGCCGGTTTCAGCGAAGCCGGCCAGGAGGGCGCGACGCTGCAGCGGGAATTGCTGGAGAACGCGCACCGTTACGGCATCCGTCTCATCGGCCCCAATTGCCTGGGGATCATGCGCCCCGACCTGGGCCTCAATGCCACCTTCAGCCACGACGGTGCCCGTCCGGGCAAACTCGCCCTGGTCTCTCAGTCGGGGGCGCTGTGCACCGCCATCCTCGATTGGGCCCGACCCAATGACGTGGGTTTTTCCAGTGTGGTGTCGCTGGGCGATACGGCGGACGTGGACTTCGGCGAGATACTCGATTTCTTGGTGTCGGATGCCCGCACCGCGGCGGTGCTGCTCTACATCGAAGGCATCCGCAACGCACGGCGCTTCATGAGCGCCCTGCGCGCCGCGGCGCGCATCAAGCCGGTGATCGTCATCAAGGTCGGCCGCCATGAGGCGGGAAAACAGGCGGCGCTGTCCCACACCGATGCCATGGTGGTGGCGGACGACGTATTCGACGCCGTGTTGCGCCGCGCCGGCGCGGTACGGGTGATGAGCGTGGCGCAGTTGTTCACCGTGGCCCAGGCGTTGTCGGCCGACTTTCATCCCCGCGGCAATCGCTTGGTCATCGTCACCAATGGCGGCGGGCCGGCGGTGATGGCGGCCGACCGCGCCGCCGATCTCGGCATCGCCTTGGCGGTGTTGTCAGAACAAACCATCGCGACACTGAACGCGCAACTGCCCGCCACCTGGTCGCGGCGTAACCCGGTGGACATCATCGGCGACGCGGACGCGGCCCGTTACCGCCAGGCGGTGGCGGCGTGCCTGGCGGATAACGGCGTCGACGGCGTGTTGGTAATCCTTACGCCTCAGGCCATGACCCAACCCACAGCGGTGGCCGACGCGGTGATCGATCTCGCCCGTCATGCCGGCAAACCGCTGATCGCCTGCTGGATGGGCGACACCCAAGTGGCCGAGGCACGCGCCGCCTTGAACCGCGCCCGCATTCCCACCTTTCGCACCCCGGAACCGGCGGTGGAAGTATTTTCCTTCATCTCCACCTATGTCCATAACCAGCAACTGCTGCTGCAAACCCCCGGCCCATCGGCCCACGGCAGCAAACCGGACGGCGACGGCGCACGGCTGCTGATCGAAAACGTCCTCGCCGAACGCCGCAAGGTCTTAAACGAGATGGAATCCAAGGCGCTGTTGGCGGCCTTCCACATCCCGGTGACCAAGACGGTTCTGGCCCATTCCCCCAACGAGGCGCTGCTGCTGGCCGAAGAGCTGGAATTTCCGGTAGCCATGAAGGTCAGTTCCCCGGATATCACCCACAAATCCGACGCCGGCGGCGTGCGTCTCAACCTGGGCAACGCCCAGGCGGTGCGCAGCGCCTACCAGGACATCATCGCCGAGGTAAAACGCAACCGCCCCAAGGCACGCATCGAAGGCATCGCCATCGAACCCATGATCGTCAAACCCAACGGTCGCGAATTGATGATAGGCGTCACCACCGACGCGGTGTTCGGGCCGGTGATCTCGGTGGGCATGGGCGGCGTTACGGTGGAAGTGTTGGGCGATCGGGCGGTGGAACTGCCACCGCTCAACCGTTATCTCGCCGGCAATCTCATCGATCGCACCCGCGCGGCGAAACTATTGGCGGCCT
>CAYWIQ010000192.1:0-5117 GCA_964458405.1 uncultured Chromatiaceae bacterium | reverse complement strand
CGTGCAAGCTTCCTCCAGCGGCGGGATTACGTCGCGGTCGATCTCCACCACATCAAGCTCGCCCAGGCTGTCCAGCAGGGGAAGGGTAAGAGCGCCCAGGCCCGGGCCGATTTCCACGAAGTGTTGGCCGCTTTGGGGGTGGATGGCGTGGAGGATGCGCTGGATGACGCCGGGGTCATGGAGGAAATTCTGGCCGAAACGTTTGCGCGGCCGGTGGCGGTGATCGTGCATTTTAAGCTATCCCGGCACGACGGCTGATGGCGGCGGCCAATGCCAATGCCGCCTCCAGACTGCCGATATCGGCGCGGCCGCTGCCCGCCATGTCCAGCGCGGTGCCGTGATCCACCGAGGTGCGCACGATGGGCAGTCCCAAGGTGATGTTGACCGCCTTGCCGAAACCCTTGTATTTCAGCACCGGCAGACCTTGATCGTGGTACATGGCCAGTACCGCGTCGGCATGATCGAGGTATTTGGGGATGAACAGGGTATCGGCCGGCAGCGGTCCGGTCAGGGACAAACCCTCGCCGCGCAGGCGGTCTAACACCGGTTCGATGACCTGTAGTTCTTCGCGGCCGAGATGACCCTGTTCCCCGGCATGGGGATTGAGGCCGCACACCAGAATGCGCGGTTGAGGTATGCCGAATCGCACGCGCAGGTCATGATCCAGGATGCGGATGACACCCTCCAGGTGCGGGGCGGTGATGGCGGCGCTCACTCGGTTGAGAGGCAGGTGGGTGGTGGCCAGCGCCACCCGCAGGCCCTCGGTGAGCAGCATCATCACCACTTGCGGCGTAGCGGTGATCTCGGCGAGAAATTCGGTATGGCCGGAAAAGGCGATGCCGGCATCGTTGATCACCCCTTTATGCACCGGCCCGGTCACCATGGCGGAGAACACTCCGTCCTGACAACCCTGGACCGCAGCACGCAGACAGTCCAATACGTAGGGTGCATTGGCGGGATCTGCTTGGCCGCAGATTGTCGGTACATGTAAGGCGATGGGCATGACCGTGAGGGTGCCGGCGCGTTGCGGGATGGCGGGACGTCGCGCCTCCAGTGGCTGCAGCCGTAGCGTCAACCCCAGCTGCGCGGCGCGCGCCTCCAGCAGCGCCGGGTCGGCCGCCGCCACCAGTTCGCAATCGTGATCCCTCTGGGCTAGCGCGATGCAAAGGTCGGGGCCGATCCCGGCGGGTTCACCGGGTGTGATGACGATGCGCGGTGTGGACGAGGTGTTCTCCATGACGGCTATGGACATAGATTCCGCGTGGCGCGACCGTCACTTGCTGGTCAGGCGGTTTTCGACATAGGCGTCGTCACGCAGCCGTGCCAGCCAGGATTGCAGTTCCTCTTCGGTCTTGCGCTGGCGAATCGCATCGCGCGCCTGGCTGCGGATATACGCATCGGTGTCATCGTGGCGCCGGCGCTTTAACACTTGAACGATGTGCCACCCGAACCCGGTTTTGAACGGTTCGCTGATTTCCCCTGTAGCCAATTGGTCCATCTGTTCTTGAAACTTGGGCACCATATCACCCGGGTTGACCCAGCCGAGATCGCCGCCGTTGGTGGCGCTGGCGGTATCGTTGGAATATTCATGGGCCAGTTTGGCGAAGTCAGCGCCGTTTTTTATGCGCTTGCGAATATCTTCCAAGCGCGTCCGCGCCGCCGCGTCGTTGGTCAGCTCGTCGGTGCGGATCAGGATATGGCGGGCATGGGTCTGGGTGACGATGTGCCGTTGCTTATCACGTTGATCCAGGAGTTTGATGATGTGAAAACCGCTGGGGCTGCGGATCAGGTCGCTGATGTCGCCGGGTTTCATATGCAGCACGGTATCGACGAACAAGGTGGGTAATTCCCCGGCCTTGCGCCAGCCGAGGTCGCCGCCTTGCAGGGCCTGTTGGCCGTCGGAATTGGCGATGGCGGTTTCCTCGAAGTTGGCACCTGCGCGCAGCTTTTTCAGTACACCCTCGGCCCGTTGGCGCGCGGCCTGGATTCGTTCGGATGAGGCGGCGTCCGGGACGGCGATGAGAATATGGGCAAGGTGGTATTCGGCGCCGGTATTGCCGTGGGCGCGTTGAGTAGCCAGGAAGTTGTCGATCTCCTGTTCAGTGACCATGATGCGGTCGCTGACCTGGCGTTGTTGCACGCGGCTGATGATGATCTCGCGGCGGATGTCTTCGCGAAAGGTGGCGAAGTCGTAGCCTTCGTTTTCCAGCACGCTGCGAAATTCGGGCAGGGACAGCTTGTTCTTCTCCGCGATGCGTTCGATGGTGCGGTTGAGGGTCTCGTCATCCACCCGGATGCCGTTTTGATCGGCCAGTTGTAATTGCAGGGTGGCCAGGATCATGCGGTCCAGTACCTGCTTTTTCAGTGCGGAATCCGGCGGGATAGGTGCCGATTGGTTCTTGAGCTGATCTTTGATGGCATGCAGGCGATTGGCGAGCTCGGTGCTGGTGATGACGTCGTCATTGACCACCGCGACGATTTTGTCCAGCGGCTCCAGGGGTGGGTTTGCGGCTTCGGCGGCGGCTAGGTCAAGATGCAGCGCGGCCAACAACCCGCACAGGGAAAGGCAAAGGATACGAAACATAGGCTGAAAATACATTCCTCGTCAGGCAGTGATTGAGACTGGTGGTGTGGACACGAGTTCCGCCCGGGGGCCGGCAGTCGGCCGTGGTCTGTTTAATAGCCGGGACGGTAGCCTAGGATACCATGTTCCAGTATGTTCTCGGCGGATTGGCCGATACTCGCCAGGCCTTTGAGTTCCAACTGCAGGTACAGGGAACGGGTGCTGTCCCCCGACAGGTCGCTGACGTAGCGGCGGGTGGTGGCGCGCAATATCCAGCAGCAGCTTTCGTATTGGACCCCGGCCAGGGTCTCCAGCGGGTGATGATCCCGTTGCGAGTAGTTCCAACGCCCCACCAGTTGCCAGTTGGGGTTGAGCCGCCACAGGAACGAGAGATCGGTCTGGGCCAACTGGTCGCGGCGAAAACGGTAACCGGCGTTGAGGATCCGCCGCTCATCCCAGTGATATTGAAATTCCAAGGTGCCCAGATCCGTCTTATGGGTGTCGGGATTCCACTGCAGATCGAGTTGTGACGACCAGCGTTTGTTGATGTGGGAACTGGCCTGGGCCACCAAGTCGGAGGTCCCCTGGGTTTGGGTGGGGGTACCCAGGGTTACCCGGCGGTCGGCCAGGTAATAGATTTGGCCCAGGGAGCCGCTCAGCCATTCCCGGCCGCTGTCCTCATCGATAAGGCGGCTGGTGACGGCGACGCTGAGTTGGTCGGCGTCGCCGATGCGGTCGGCGCCGCTGAAGCGGTTGTCGCGAAACAGTTGGGCATAGCTGAAGTCGAAGGTGCCGGTATCAAACAGCGGCAGATCGCCCTGATCACGGTACGGTACCCGCAAGAAATAGAGCCGCGGCTCAAGGGTGTGCAGGAAGCGGTGTTTGGCGAATCGGGTTTCCCGTTCCAGATACACGCCGGTGTCGACGCTGTATAAAGGCACGCTGCGGGAGGGGTCGCCGGGGGTGCCCGCGGTTTGGCCTTGGAGTTGATATTGGGTGTAGTCAAGGCTGACCTTGGGGGTGAAAAAGTAGCCTTGGGTCTCCAGGGGCCAGGCCAGCGACGGGGTCAGGTGGAGGCGAGTCCCGGTAAGACTGGCATTCCGCTCAAAGTTTACATACTCGCCGTCCAGCCGATAGGCGGCGCCGAAGGGGTGGGCCGGGGTCGCGGTGGAAAACACCAGTTGCGGCAGGCGCTGATAGGGCCGCGCCGCCGGGGCCAGGGTGGGGTCCAGATTTTGGTAGCCTTGGGCCCGGGCCAGGAAACTGTTGTAGGTGCCGGTGTAATTGACGTCCATGCGCCGTTCCACTTGGGTGGTGCTGGCCACCGCCAGACTGCCGCCCAGGTCCGAGAAATAGCGGTAGTCCGATACATATCCGGCGTCGATGTCGGCGTTCCACTGGGGGTTGAACTGGGTCTTGTGGCGAACCGCCAAGCTGCCGCGGTTGCCGTGATAGACCTTGTCATCGGGCAGGATCTCGGCCCGGATCTGTCCGGCGCTTTTTTGTCCCAGATAACGGAATTCTCCGCTGGTGAGCAGGCCGCGGCGCGCCACCAACCGCGGGGTGATGGTGGCGTCGTGATTGGGGGCGATGTTCCAGTAAAACGGTATGCCCAGGTCGATGCCCGTGGAATTGGAATAGCCCAGGGTCGGCGGCAGGAAACCGGTCTTGCGGCGGTCGTTGAGCGGGAAATTGATGTAGGGAAAATAAAGGAACGGGACGTCCTTGAAGCGGATGGTGACGTTGTAGGCCTCGCCCACCCCATCGTCCTGGTGCAGCAAGACGTCGCGGGCGCGCAGTTCCCAATCGATCTTATTCGCGTGATGCAAGCGGGTGAGGTTACGATTTTCCTGTACGATGGATTCGGCTCGGCCATTGGCATGGCGTTCCAGATATTGGTAGCGGGCGGTGTCGAACCGGCCGCTGCCGGTATCGAGATTAAAACGTGCCGATGTCCCCTCGGTGATCAAACCGCCTTTTTGAAAACGGACGTCGCCCTTGGCGTCGACCGTGCCGCTGTGATCGTCGTAAACGGCCTGGTCGGCGTCCATGCGTTGCGAGCCGCGGCGTATCGAAACGTGACCTTTTAAGGTGTAACGCTCATTGAGCGTGCCCTCGCCGTAATCGCTGCTGATATAGGTAGGGGCCTCGCTATCGGGCACGGTGGAGGCGCTGTCCGTTGTCGGATTCGGCTGCGGTGACGCGCACAGCCCCCACATGGGGTCGAGATGATCAGCGACGGCGATGGCGGGCAGCCAAACCACGAGGCTTGCCGCCAGCAGCGGGAGGAGGTTCGGCTTGCGGGCTATCACGAATTGTGCGCTTGTTATCGTCGATCAAAGGCTGCCTAAAATCGCATAGAATACCCCTACTTTCAATCTTCGGGTCGATTATGGACAAATTCGGAATGGTGCGGACGGCGGCGACGCGCAATGTGCTCCACGGCGTTAACGAAGAGGATGCGCGGCCATGAGCCAACGTCTCGCGGAATTGCATGCCTGGTTGCGCGATGAATTGGGTTTGGAGGATTTCACCCTCGCCCCGGCGTCCAGCG
>CAYWIQ010000191.1:0-5167 GCA_964458405.1 uncultured Chromatiaceae bacterium | reverse complement strand
TTCCAGCGTGGCGCGGAACGCCGCCACGAGGTTGTGGGGTAGGTGGCGTATAAATCCCACCGTATCCGCCAGGATGACCGGGCCGCAATCGCGCAGAGCGATGCGTCGCAGCGTAGGATCCAGGGTAGCGAACAACTGGTCGGCGGCGAATACTTCCGAGCCGGTTAAGCGATTAAACAGCGTTGATTTACCGGCGTTAGTATAACCTACCAAGGAAACGGTCATGGCGCCGCTACGGTCGCGGGCGCGGCGGCGTTCATGGCGTTGCTGGCGCACCTTATCCAGGCGTTTGTTGAGCTGATATATACGGTTCTTGATCAGCCGGCGGTCGGTTTCTAACTGGGTTTCACCGGGACCCCGCAGGCCGATACCACCCTTTTGACGTTCCAAGTGAGTCCAGCCGCGCACCAGACGCGTGGAAAGATGGCCCAATTGGGCCAATTCCACTTGCAGCTTACCTTCGAAGGTGGTTGCCCGCTGGGCGAAGATATCCAGAATCAGGCCAGTGCGGTCCAGCACCCGGCACTTCACGAGTTGTTCTAGATTACGCTCCTGAGCAGGCGACAGGCTGTGATTGAATAAGACGACTTCGGCTTGATGGTGCTCGACTTGGGCGCGAATCTCCTCCACTTTACCCGCGCCGGCGAAGTACTTGGCATCGGGGGCACGACGGATCCCCTTTATGAGGGTGACTGGAAGCACCCCCGCGGATCGGACAAGATCGTAAAACTCTTCGAAGTCTTCCCGAGTGTCGGTCGCCTGGATATCAATATGCACCAGGACGGCGCGTTCGCCGCCCCGGGGGCGCTCCAAAAATTGCACGTTGCTTATATCGACTCCTCTAACTAACGATGGTTACTCTTCGTTGCCCGGACCCGACGACAGGTCCTCCGCTAGCGAGAGTTTGACCGCCCGAGCGGGCACGACGGTAGAAATGGCATGCTTATAAACCATTTGGCTCACGCTGTTCTTCAACAACACAGCGAATTGATCGAACGATTCCACTTGACCTTGCAGTTTAATTCCATTTACCAAGTAGATAGATACCGGGATTTTTTCTTTACGCAATACATTCAAAAAAGGGTCTTGGAGTGATTGCCCTTTGCTCATAGTTTTATTCTCCTTGTGTCCTTATTTTGGGGCGCCCCGCCCCGGTTTCAAGTAAGCGGGTTACGGGCGCTTGTTTAGAAGATTAGCACATTCCCTGGCTAGTCGGTCTTCATGAGAGACTTTATATAAGTTATTGCCCTGGAATACAACTTTTGCTCCAGGGCATCAAACCATTGCGCCTCCGTCTCTCGGCGTAACCAGGTCATTTGCCGTTTGGCGAGTTGGCCGGTGGCGATAACCGCCTTATGGATCATCTCCTCGTAATCCAGCTCGGCTTCGAGGTAATCCCACACCTGTCGATAACCCACCGAGCGCATGGCCGGCCGCTCCCGGTCCAAATCGCCTCGCTTCCGCAGCGCTTGGACCTCATCAATCAGCCCTTGTTCCAACATGGCGTGAAATCGGCTGAAAATGCGTTGCCGTAACCCGACACGATCGTTGGGTGCGACCACCAGTTTAATGATGGGCCCCGGCCAGGGCGTGGCCGTCCGCCGGCCAAGGAATGCCGTCATCGGGACGCCACTCACCTCGTAAATCTCCAAGGCGCGTTGGATACGCTGGGGATCGTTGGGGTGAATACGGGCGGCGGCCTCAGGATCCACCTCAGTGAGGCGTTGGTGTAGGTAGTCCCGGCCCCGCTCCCGCGCCAGTGCGTCGAGGCGTTCCCTTACGCCCGCATCGGCGGGCGGCAGATCGGACAAACCGCGTTGCAGGGCACGGAAGTAGAGCATGGTTCCGCCGACCAGTAATGGAATGCGTCCGGCCGCCGTGATGGCCCGCATCTCGCGGGCGGCGTCACTGCAAAATTGCGCTGCGGAATAGGATTCAGCCGGATCGAGGATATCGATCAGGCGATGGGGGGCGATGCGTAGGATGTCCGGGCCGGGTTTGGCGGTGCCGATGTCCATGCCGCGATAGATCATCGCCGAGTCAACACTGATGATGTCGCAAGGGAAATGCCGGGTCAGCTCAACCGCCAGGTCGGTCTTGCCGGAGGCAGTGGGTCCCATGAGGAAGATGGCGGGTGTAGAAGTGGGCATTATTGTTTTAAAAGCTAAAGTCTATTTCGCGTTATGGCGGAGCGTCGGTAACTCGGGAATGTCCTGATGAGATCTGATGTCTTATTTGAGGGATGCGCGTGCCGTCTAGCAATCCATGATACTCGCGGTAAGGGCAATTCTCATCAATAGCGGTGAAGGCCATTATCCACGGATTCAAGGTCCTTCGATTCGGGGGACTGAATATCGGCTTTGTCTACCCAAGGCGCCGCTAATGACGGATTCAACCACCCTCACCGCCAAGTCGTCGTAGTCGCAGCCGTAGCGTTTCAATCTCGTCAAGCAGATCCAGCGCCAGTGCCGCGCCGGACCAATTTACTCCCAGGTCGCGGCGCAGCTGAATCGCGCAATGGACGCGGCGCACGCTGGTGACTTGAAATCGCCAATGACGGTTGTCGCGGCCTATAGGTTCGGCGATGCCTTCCGCCACCAATTCGATCAATTGTTCCGCCGGGAGATGGCATATCCGGCACAATTCGGCGAGGGTCAGCTCGTCCTCCTCGTCCACTACCTCTCCCATCAGTAATGGTTGTATTTCATCTTTCATGGTGGTTTATACCCCCAGATGCGCGCGCGGGTTGAAATCGAGTGCCCGCGCCATTTCTCGATAGGCCGCCTTGGCCGCATCGTCTTCCGCCTGCGGCAGGGTGATGCTCAATACAATGTACAGATCGCCGGCGGGGTCGCCGGGAATGCCGCGGCCTTTGAGGCGCAGTTTGCGTCCATTGGCTGATCCCGGCGGGATCTTGAGATCCACCGTACCCAACGGCGTCGGTGTCTTCACCGTGGCGCCCAACGCCGCTTCCCATGGCGCGACGGGAAGATCCAGATACACATCCCTGCCATCCACACTATAGAGCGTATGCGGGCGAAACGTGACCTCGAGATACAGGTCACCGGCCGCGCCTTGACCTATGCCGGGATCGCCCTGACCGGACAGGCGGATTTGCTGGTTCTGGCGTACCCCTTTCGGGATACGGACCCGCAGCGTCCGCTCTTTGATGTGTGGGCGGCCGTCGCCGCCCATCTCCGTATGCTTAAGACTCAGGGTGCGGGTCGCCCCATGGTAGGCATCCTCCAGATCGATGATCACCTTGGCGTAGCTGTCGTTGCCGCGGGCATGGAACGCGCCCCGGCCACCCGAGCTGAAGCCCCGGCCGAACAAGGATTCGAAGAAATCGCTGAATTCGAACCCCTGGGTATCGGTGAAGCCACCGCCATGGAATTCGAAGCCCTGATTCCAGCCCGGCGGTGGCCGAAAGTCCTGGCCCGCCTTCCAGTCGGCGCCTAGCTGATCGTAGGCTGCGCGTTTTTCCGGGTCCTTGAGCACTTCATAGGCCTCGCCCAATTCCTTGAAACGCACCTCCGCATCGGTCTCCTTGCTGACGTCCGGGTGATATTTACGCGCCAGTTTACGGTAGGCGCGTTTGATCTCGTCCTGCGTTGCATCGCGCGGGACACCTATGATTTGGTAATAGTCCTTAAATTCCATGATGACTCCCGTCATTGCCTCGCGCCCTAGCCGTGAATCCCGCGATAAAGGCGACAAACTAAATATTGCGCCGCCACACGGGGAATACAAGACGTTCATCCGGAGGGTTGAATCCCCATGATAGGGTTTTGTTACGAGAGTTGGTAAGAGAAACGTTTATAACGATAATTGGCGGAGAGGGAGGTCCTACTCGGGTCTGTGACCCTCGCCCTGCGGGTCGCCGCTACGCGGCGTTCTCCCTGCGCACGCCGTGCGTGCTTCGGTCGTCGAACCCGGCTGATTGGAATGTCCGGGGGTTCGAATCCCCTTACCTAGGAAGGACTCTGCCACAGTCTCAAAAAGTGGATCGTTTTAAAACTAAATTGGCGGAGAGGGAGGGATTCGAACCCCCGGACGGTTTCCCGTCAACGGTTTTCAAGACCGCCGCTTTCGACCACTCAGCCACCTCTCCAAAGGGGAGCAAGAGCATAACCGATGAACTGCAACTAAATCCAGGGAATCAAGTCAAAACAAGCGTTAACAATCATACCCTGGTAATCAAGTTGGATTTTCACCTTACCATGGTAGACTATGCCTCATAGTATGTGTGCATATTTCAAACAGGAGGTTGATCTGATATGAACCCATATCAACAGCAGGCCGCCGTCAGTACCACCCGCCCGGCCAGCGCTGCCAATAAATTGATCCGCAATACCTATACGTTGTTGGCCATGACGCTGTTGTTCAGTGCGGCCACGGCGGGGACATCCATTGCCCTCAATCTCCCCTATCCGGGCATGCTCATTACCCTGGTGGGGTATTTCGGGCTGTTGTTTCTCACCTACAAATTGAAAGACAGCGCCTGGGGGCTGTTGTCGGTATTCGCCTTGACCGGTTTCATGGGGCTTACCTTGGGGCCCATCGTCGGCCACTACCTACATTTGCCCAACGGTACCCACATCGTAATGACCGCCATGGGCGGTACCGGCGCGATTTTCCTGGGGCTGTCGGCCTACGCCCTCACCAGCCGCAAGGACTTCAGCTTCATGGGCGGCTTCTTGATGGCGGGCATCCTGGTGGCGTTTCTGGCGGGACTGGCGGCGATCTTCTTCCATATGCCGGCCCTGTCGCTGGGGGTTTCCGCCATGTTCACCCTGCTGATGTGCGGGATGATCCTGTTCGAGACTAGCCAGCTGGTTCACGGCGGCGAGACCAATTACATCATCGCTACCATCAGCCTCTACGTCAGCATTTACAACCTATTCCTCAGCTTGTTGCAGTTGATCGGCGCCTTCGGCGACGAATAACTACACTGACTCGTAAAGCCTCCGGCGGCTGATGTGCTGTCGGGGGCTTTCTATTTCCCGAACCACTCCAATGCGTCGCGCAACCTCACCACTTCACCAATGATAAGCATAGTGGGTGCATGCACATCCTGATCGGCCACGATAGTGGGAAGTGTTTCCAGTGTGCCGCTCAACACCCTCTGCTGAGTAGTCGTGCCCTGCTCCACTAGGGCGGCGGGCAT
>CAYWIQ010000190.1:0-5239 GCA_964458405.1 uncultured Chromatiaceae bacterium | reverse complement strand
TCCCCCGAGCTTCGGTCCAAGCCCCCAATCAAATACCGGACCCGCGTCTAGGTCCGACGACCATACACCGTAAAGAACTGCTCCGTTCGCTTATCACCGCCTGGGGACCCGCCCGCAAGCGCCGCTTCTCCCGCTCGCAGCCTAATACCGTGGACATTGAAATCAACCTGGGACTAAGCGCAATCCACCAACTGATCAACGACCTGGCTCCGCAAGCCCCGGACAGCAGCACGGACGATGACGAACGACACATGGAAGCGGATTACGAAAGCCGTGGACCTAAAGACGCTCCGAACCCATCCGACGATATCAGTTATGTTTGCGAAGTGATCAATGAAAGCGCGGAGGGCCTGCGCCTGAAATGGAGCAACGCCAACAAGGCAAAAATCCGCATCGGTGAGTTGGTCGCGATTCGCCAAGCCGACGACACCGCTGAACCATCGGGCATCGCGGTTATTCGTTGGCTGAAGACCACGGGCATGCACGCCATTGAATTCGGCATCCAACTACTCTCCCCCGATGCCATCCCAGTCACCCTGAGACATTTCAGCGGCAAGGACCGGGTATCCGATCACGATTACTTGAAGGGCCTGTTTATCCCCGAATTCAAGGCAACCCACCAGCCGGCAAGCCTGATCCTGCCGGCCTTCCTCTATCATGCAGATGATATCGTTTCACTGTTGATGGACAACGAAGAACACTATTTACGGTTAACGAAAGCCGTGGAGACCACCCAAGGCTACAGCCGCTTCCACTTCGCCTCTTTGAACATTTCACAGGAGCAACAACACTAAGCGTCGGCCTGTTTAAATAAACGAATAAACTCCGGCGGATATACAAGCAATCCGCCACCATCCAAGGCACCGGGCACCAATTCTTTAGCGGTTATGGAATCTTCCGGCACCGGTAAAGAACAATGGATACCCCACTTGGAAGCATGTTCAAAACCAAAGCGGCGATAATAGTCCGGGTGACCTATCACTACCACGGCCTTGTGCCCCAAGCCGCCCGCCTTGGCCAACGCCGCTTCTAGCAGGGTTGATCCTATCCCACGGTGAGATTGCGAAGGCACCACCGACATAGGGGCAAGCGCCAAGACCTCGGATTGTTTACCTTGGCGATCAAGGTGGGCGTGAAACAACAGAATATGGCCGGCGATACGTTCCCCGACTTCGGCGACCAGGGACAGTTCCGGAATGAAGCTCTTGGACTCCCTTACCACCGCCACCAATTGCGCCTCGGCCTCGCCACCGAAGGCGCTCTTATTCACCACGGCGATAGCCTTTGTATCAGATTGATTTTCTTGCCTTACTTTTACTTCCTGCATGAGTCGCCTCCAAACACGCCTGCGGTTACCATCCTAAATTTTGTTACCTATCGTCATATACAAACAGAAGGATGATGTATTGGTCAATACACTAATGTTTCGAACCGTAGGACCGATAGATTTAGCATCAATTTGGGGAATTTACACGCTGACGGCCTTGGAGCGTGGATACTGTAAGGGAGAAGACGCATGTCCGAGGGGCAAGCGGGGCTGGCGATCAAGCCCCAAACAACCAACCGGGGTGTATTACGACTGTTGTTGCTTGAAGAATCCGACGCCATGGCGCCTGCGATCACCGATCCATTACGCGACGCCGGCTATGCCGTAACGGCCGCGCGAATCAAATCACCACTGGAATTCCAAGCCGCTCTCAAGAAACAAGTATGGGACCTGATCTTCAGCCCGCCCACCATAGGGCATTTCACCGCCAAACAGGCCCTGACCTTGCTCGCCCACGCCAAGATTGATACACCCTACATCATTGTTTGCGACCATTTCAGAGATGAAGACTTGACCGAGTTCCTGCGTGCCGGGGCGCGGGCCATGATTCACAAAGACCAAGCCGCGCAAATCGTACTAACCGCTCAACGGGAACTGCGTGATCTCGCCATGCGCCGCGCCCGGCATCATTATGAAAAAATGTTTCGGCAAAGCGAGCGCCGCTGTCAAATCCTGCTTGAATCCTCCCTTAACGCGATCGCCTGTATCCGCAACGGCAAAGTTATATATGCCAATCCGGTTTTTAGGAAACTGGCAACCTATAGCACCGACAGGAACTCCGGTCCTATCGCCGCCATTATCCACCCCGAAGATCACCAACGTTTCGAGGAGTTGCTTACAGGCGTCGAGACGGGAAGAAATCTCGCCGACAAGGCCGAGCTACGCATCATAGATGACAACGGTGACTTTCAAGCGGCCAAGGTAGAGGCAATTGTGGCGTATGTGAATGAGCAACAATGCGCTCAAGTTTCCATCGCCCGGCAGAAGGAAACCGTCGAGGCGCCCGAACAAATAGCCGCCAATACCCCGATGAATCCGCCCAGCACCGCCTCGGCCCAGCCGACCGGCAATCAATCTCCAAAAAATCACAAAGATTCCGCCCAAGGCGATGACCCGTTGATGCATCAAAAATTGCTCGACGCCTTGGCAAAAGATCGCTTCCGGCTGGTTTATCAGCCCATCGTACCGTTGCACGCCCAACCGGCAGAGCGGTATGAGGCGTTGATTCGCATGATAGATGAAGACGGCAATGAAATATCACCGGCCGACTTCATGCCCGCGGCTGAAAAGGCCGGCATGATGCCCGAAATCGATCGCTGGGTCATCCGAACTTCATTGGAGACCTTGGCCAAGCAGCATGCCAATAAAAAAGAAACCAGCCTGCTAGTGAAATTATCTAGCGATAGTATCAACGACCAGACATTGGTGCCCTGGCTTAATGACCGACTAAATGAAGCCCACCTCCCCGGCGATACCTTGATCTTTGAGATCAAGGAAACCTGTGTTAAGCAGTCCCCGGAAGCCGTCACACAATTGATCAACGGCCTCAAACAACTCCACTGCCGGACGGCGCTGGGTCATTTCGGCTCGGATCCACACTCTCTTGATTATCTCGAACAACTGCAGGTGGATTTCGTAAAGTTGGCCGGAAATTTCGTCGACAACCTAAGCGGGGATTCCAAGAGCCAGGCGATGGTCAAGGCAGTGGTGCAAACCGCCCACGATCTGGGCACCCTTACGGTCGCAACCTTTGTACAAGACGCCAGCAAGATGGCTACTTTGTGGCAATGTAACGTGGATTACATTCAAGGCTACTTCCTGCAGGCCCCCGACGAAGATATGTCCTACAATTTCTCGGAGCAAGACGACTAAAAGTTTCCCGCAATGCATAGGCCCCGCCGAATCCGAGATTCGGCGGGGCCTATAGTTTTTGCCGTTCAGCAAAGACGGATAATGCCGCGATCAGGATTGGGCGCGCAGTGCCGCAATACGTTCGCTCAACGGTGGATGAGTCATGAATAGACGGCGCAATCCCTGACCGATGCCGCCGGCGATTCCGAACGCCGCCAGCTGATCCGGTAAAGGTTCGGAATGCACACCGCCCAGGCGTTCCAAGGCGGCGATCATCTTGTCACGGCCCGCCAGGCGCGCGCCACCGGCATCGGCGCGAAATTCACGCCGCCGGCTGAACCACATGACGATGGCGCTGGCGAGGATACCCAGTACCAGCTCGGCGACGATAGCGGTAATCCAAAATGCCGGACCGTGACCGCGCTCGGTTTTGAATACCACCCGATCCACGAAATGGCCAATGACCCGGGATAAAAAGATCACGAAGGTGTTAACCACACCTTGGATCAAGGCCAGGGTAACCATGTCGCCATTGGCCACGTGACTGATCTCATGGCCAAGCACGGCCTCCGCCTCGTCTCGGGTCATGGCATTCAATAGCCCACTGCTCACCGCCACCAAGGCACTGTCACGGCTCATGCCGGTGGCGAAGGCGTTGACATCCTGGGAATGGTACACGGCGACCTCGGGCATACCGATTCCTGCGTTGCGGGCGTGGCGCTGCACGGTTTCAACCAACCAACGCTCGCTATCGTTACTGGGTCGTTCGATGACCTGGGCGCCGGTAAAGCGTTTGGCCGTCCATTTGGATATGGCCAGGGAAATAAATGACCCTCCCATACCAAACACCGCGGCGAAAATGAGCAAGGCATTGTAATCCAACCCCACGCCTTGCTGGTCGAGAATGCGTTCCACGCCCAACAGCCTCAGGGTAATGCTGAGGACCACGATAATAGCGAGGTTGGTCACCAGAAACAGCGCGATACGCTTCATGCGGGCACTCCGATAGATAATCTTATCGATTTCCTAATAGGGGCGACATCGGCCGATTTCAAGCCCCGCCGCTGGACTGACCCCTCCCCTACGAAGCATCGACCGTTATTCGATCCACCCTTTGCAGACCCCGCGGCAGACTGGCGCCGCGTCGACCGCGTTCACCGGCGTAATGCTCCAGATCGGTGCGGCTCAAGCTCATGTGACGCTGTCCGGCATACACCACCAGCGAGGCACCGGCGGGAACACTGGCAATGGCGGTGACGAATTCCTCCCGAGCCGCCACTTTGGCCCCGGGAATGGCCATGATCTTGTTACCCTTGCCCTTGGCAAGTTGCGGCAATTCCGCCACGGGAAACACCAATAATCGCCCGCGATTGCTGATCACCGCCACCACGTCGGAAATTAAATCCTTCACCGCTACCGGTGCCAATACCCGCGCCCCCTTGGGAAGCGACAACACCGTCTTGCCGTTCTTGTTCTTGGCGATGAGGTCTTCCAATTTCACGACAAAACCGTAACCGGCATCGCTGCTGAATAGATAGTAATCAGCGGGATTGCCGACCACCACGCCCACGAACACCGCCCCCGGCGGCGGGCTCAAGCGACCGGTCAGGGGTTCACCCTGGCCCCGCGCCGACGGCAGACTGTGGATGGGGACCGAGTAGGTGCGCCCGGTGGAATCGGCGAACACCGCCAATTGATTGCTGCGGCCGCGCGCGGCGGCGCGGAAGGCATCGCCGGCCTTGTAGTTCAATGCGGCAGGATCGATATCATGACCCTTGGCGGCGCGCACCCAACCCATCTCGGACAATACCACGGTCATCGCCTCGCTGCTGACCAGTGACTCGGCGGCGAAGGCCTGGGCCGCGGCCCGCGCCACGATGGGCGAACGGCGTGCGTCACCGTAATTTTCCGCATCGGCACTCAGTTCCTTGCGCACCAAGGTCCGCAGGCGTTGCTTGGAGGCCAGAATCTTTTGCAGTTCATCCCGTTCCTTCGCAAGCTCGGACTGTTCGCCGCGGATCTTCATCTCTTCCAGCTTGGCCAAATGGCGCAGTTTGAGAT
>CAYWIQ010000189.1:0-5257 GCA_964458405.1 uncultured Chromatiaceae bacterium | reverse complement strand
AGAAGCCCCAAATCCAAGAACCGATCCTTGAAAAACGGCAAGGTGGTCTTTGTGACCGTACCCCCTGCCGGTTTCGTGATATTGAAATGACCGGCGTTTGAACGATCTTTATAAATGGCAATGAATGCGGGAATGATCCCGATCGCAACCCGCTTAACTGGCGTCGCCGCTCTGTTTAAACGCCGTTTTGTCCGGCCCGGTTTCCAGTTTGGATACGGTAGCGGACTGTACCTCCTTGCGTGAGGCGGGGACCGCATCGCGGGCGTCCATGTCCATGCTGCCCTTGAATCTGGCGCCTTCCTCCATACTCACCTGCGGCGCCGAGATGTTACCGCGCACGCTGGCGGTCCTTTTGAGGATAACCCTGTCCTCACCGAAAGCATCGCCCTGCAGCGTGCCTTCGATGGTAATGGTATGGGCATGAACGGTGGCGGTGACCCGGCCTTCCTGACCGATGATCAGATTATTGCCGTTGAGGGTGACGGTGCCTTCCACTTGGCCTTGAATCATCAAACTCTCTTCCCCGCGTACCTCGCCCTTGATGCGGATAGAGGATCCGATCATGGCGATGGTGGCGGGACGATGGGGTGTAGTACCCGTTTCGCGCGACTCCGCGGGATCTGCGGCATTCTGCTTCAGCGAATTCATTTCAAACATACGCCTACTCCTTGGGGCAGTATTGGATTCCATTTGGTTGTGGTATTGCGTGCGAATATGCCCGTCATACCGGAATTCATATCAGTATCGACAACTGGGCGTCGGTAATTTAGCTTTTTTTCGCCGTCCCGGTCGGCGTAATGAAATCCTGCCGTTAGAAAGACAGAGCATACGCATTCTGGCTCGCATATTGCAATTTAGTCCCCACACATTCTCATATGACGGTTTTCTGACTCCCGCGACCGTGGCTTGGCAGCGGTGCCAGTAACCCCGTCACCGATAAAAATCAACAAAAAAGGACATGCATCATGACCGAAAACAACGACAAACGGGAACTAGGACAATTCATTCCGCTGCACTATCACTACAATATGCTCAACGACACGGCGCGCATGCAAGGTTTCAAGGCCGCCCTCGACCTGGCGGTGCAACCGGGCGCCAAGGTTCTGGAGCTGGGCGGCGGCACGGGAGTATTGTCGTTTTTCGCCGCGCAGAAGGCCGCCAAGGTATGGTGCGTGGAACATAACCCCGAACTGGCGGCCACGGCGCGTGAGATCCTAAAACTCAATCCCAACGGTGATAAGGTCGAGATCGTCGAGGCCGACGCCTTCGCCTATCTGCCGCCGGAACCGGTAGACGTGGTGATCTGCGAAATGATTCACGTCGCCATGCTGCGGGAAAAACAGCTCCCCGTTATGGAATCCTTCAAGCGGCGCTATCTCGAGAAATTCGGCGGTCCGTTGCCGATCTTCGTCCCCGAGGCCTTTATCCAGGCGGTCCAGCCGGTCCAACAGTCTTTCGACTTCGAAGGTTATTACGCCCCCACCATTCTGTTCCAAGATCCCACCGTGATTCAGGACAAGACCCTCGAGCTGGCGCCGTCGGCCGTCTACCAGATGTCGTCCTATCAGGACCCGTTACCGCACACCTGCAGCTGGAACGGCACCCTAAAGATCGACTGCGACGGGATCGTCAATGCCCTGCGCTTCGTCACCAAGAACATCCTCACCATCTCCTTGGCGGAACAGCGCGCCATCGATTGGTTCAGTCAATATCTGATCGTGCCGCTGGCCGAGCCGTTGATCGTCGAAACCGGTGAGGAGATCGCGGTGGAGTTCGCCTACCCTGCCGGCGCCCCCTTGTCCGCATTGACCTCGACGCTGAAGGTTTCCTTGGCACAATCAGCCGACGCCCATTTGTACCGGGCAACTGCCGAGCCACCGAGACAAGCGCGACTCATGACCTAGCGCTTTCCCGCATCGTCGATACCGCCGGATTTCCTATAATATTGCTCTACTAAGCCCAGGGCCTTTTTGCGACGGAGGCACTGGCAACGGCTCGCCTAACCGGTCGTCTCTGCATTGCATCATGAAAGCGCTAAAATTAATCTTGTGCGGCACAATGTAAGCGGTTTCCATTTTATTGCCAACGTGTTGTTGCGATACTATGCATATCTCCCGGACGGCCCTGGTAGTGGACCGAGATCCGAGGACAGTACGCTTAATAACTCATTAATTTGACCGTTATTATGGGTATATTGCGATGTTGATCAGGAAGCACGACTTTATGGATTCACTCAGGCTGGCTGTTCCCAAACAGACCCCCAATTCCGGGGCTGCAGCCTTTTTCAATGCCGGCAAGCTTCGCGCATGGCTGGACGCCCTGCCGCTGGCCAACCCGGGAAAGACCGGGCAGGAGCTCCTCGCGGCGTTACGCCAAGTAAACCGTAGCGTAGCCCCGGTCACACCGCGCTTCCACTTCCTGGAACAATGCCGCCCCCTGATCGCCGGCATTTGCGACACCCTCCACAAACAGTACGCCACCACCAGTGTCCCGCTGGAAGACAAGCACCGCGCCACCGCGGATTTGGTGCACGCCCTGCTCAGCGAAATGGCCTATGGTTACAAGATCGTCATGCTGGCAACGGCCGACGGCCCGGCCGGCGACAATAATCGCCGCCTCATGCTGGTGGCCGCGTCACTGGGCGCCATGCACCACTTGGCAAAACTATTGGTCGCCAGCTATGCCCTATATCTCCCCGAACCCGAATCACTGTGGCTGGAACTTCACCAGATCTATCGTTACGCCGATTATGAGGCCTTCGCCACCAGCGACTATCCCTTAGAGGGCGGGGCCGGGGACATTCGCTCCATCGACCATACCTACCGGTGCATTATCATGTTGGCGTTGGCCAATCCCTATCACCTCATGCAAGGTGAAGCGCAGCAGGTGTTTCTCGAATTGGACAAATGGGCGGTACAATGCCACATCCTGCCGCTGGCCGCCGGTTCCTCACCCAGCGGTCAGCTATATCTAGACCTGGACAGCGACACGCCTCCCACCTATGCCCCCGGTAGTGGCAATGCCAATTATCCCACAGACGGTCGTCTTCTGGATATTTCGGGAATGCCCCCCATCCTCGAGCAGCGCATCAAGGAAGTCATGATGACCGCCAAAACCGAGACCGGGCAACTCACCTTGGCGGGACGCAAACAACGCAATATGTACAAACGCCTCTCCGAGGCCTGGGGCATCCGTATAGAGCGTCTGTCGGAACGTAGGCCGCGCTCCAATCCTCTGGAAATCGCCATCGGCATCAGTGCCGCCCATCACTTTGCCGGCCACGGCCGGGAATTCGACCCTGAAAAGGACGAAATCGAGTTACGCCACAGCAAGGGCCGCGGCAAGGGCAGTGAATTGACCTTGTTTTCGGAAAACGACTCGCCGTGGATCCACGAAGACCAGGCTCAACGCCTGGCCACCGGTATTGTCCAACCCCGCACCTCACAGTTCACCACCGATCCCACCAAGGACAAGGATATCTGGGTGAAGATCTATTCCACCCAAGCGCATTTCGAAACGAAGAAGAGCAACGCCGGCACGCCGACGTTCAAAAACGCCGAATGCCTATTACATGACGAAAGTCGTGGCGGCATGGCCATTTCTTGCAGCAAAGGGCATGGTATTCGCCTCGTGGTCGGCGAAGTGATCGCCTTTAAATCAGAGCATGCCCCCACCCCGGACGATTGGAGCGTCGGCGTGGTGAGATGGCTGCGCACCACCACTCAGGAACGCTTGGAATTAGGCGTAGGCCTGCTGGCCGACGACACCCTGCCGGTGGCAACCCGCGGCATCAAGGGCGTCGGTAAGGACAGCGAGTATTTCCGTAGTTTGTTGATCCCCAAAATGGATCCTACCCAATACCCAACCACCTTGATTACGCCGGCGGCGGTGTATGACGTGGAATCGGTGATCCTCATCAATACCGGCACCAATGTCTTCCACGCCCAACTCACCAGGCTAATGGACGCCACCAATTCCTTCTCGTTATTCCAATTCAAAATCGTGGACGCACCCGGATCATGAGCACACCCCCTAAGATCAAGGCCGAACCGCTCTACCGCCTGTTGAGAGAAGGCAAGGTAGAAGTCTTCAACCAGGAAAAGGCCCACGGCAAGACCTGTGATCTGACCCATTGCGATTTTCGCGGCATCGACTTACGCGGCATCGATGCCGACGGCCTGGACTTTTCCGGCAGCTATTTTCGCCAAGCGGATCTGCGCGGGGTCGATTTCAGCAAGGCCAATCTCCACGGGGCCAGCATCCATAGCGCCCACATAGCCGGCGCCTTTTTTCCACCGGAAATCGCCGCCGACGAAATTCAGCTCTCCCTCATCCACGGCACCCGCATGCGCTATCGCGACGACTGAGCCGTCGCCAATTGCAGCAACAATTCCCGCAACGGGCGCAATTCCGGATAACGCACACCGACCTCGGTGATATAACCTAAGGTACGAGGAATATCCGCCAGGTAACCCGGCTTGGCGTCGCGGTGATTGAGCCGGGCGAAAATCCCGGCGGCCTTGAGATGCCGCTGCACACCCATGAGGTCGAACCAGCGCATGAACTGAGCCTCATCTACCGCTTGCAGCACCCCCTCCGCCCGGCTCTGCGCCAGATAATCGCGCGCCCACTGCGCCACCCGCTCCTCAGGCCAACGGACGTAGCAATCGCGCAACAGCGACACCAGATCGTAGGTCATCGGGCCGACCACCGCATCCTGGAAGTCCAATATCCCCGGATTGGCGGTGGACGTCACCATAAGATTGCGCGAGTGATAGTCGCGATGCACCCACACCCGCGGCTGCGCCAAGGCCTCATCGGCGAGGAAGGCGAAGGTCCGCTCCACGGTTTCGCTCAGCGCTTCGCTTAGGGTCATCCCGAGATGACGCAGCAGATACCAATCGCGGAACAATCCCATTTCTCGTAACAGCAGCTCGCGGCCATAGTCCGGGATCTCGGCCTCCGCCGTCGACGCGGTCTGCAACAACCGTAGGGCACGCATGGCATCACCGTACAAACGCTCGACGCATTGGTCGTTCAAGGCCTGCAGGTAATGGGTGGTGCCCAGATCGCTCATGAGGATAAAACCACGCCGCACATCCGCCTCCTGGATCAGCGGCACATTCAGACCTAAGTCGGCCAACTTAACGGCGACGGCCATGAACGGCCCGCAATCCTCCTTGTCGGGTGGGGCATCCATGACAATGTGGCTGTGCTTGCCAGCGCTGACCCGGAAATAACGGCGAAAACTGGCGTA
>CAYWIQ010000188.1:0-5267 GCA_964458405.1 uncultured Chromatiaceae bacterium | reverse complement strand
TCTATATCGGCGCCTCGGACCTGGTCCCGGAAGTCAGCAAGCACGGTGACCTGAGGGTCAACGCCATCAACCTATTGGCGTTCATCGCCGGTATCAGCCTGATGTTGGTGGTCAAGCTCGCGTTTGAATAGTTGGAGCCGGGAAAGCCTAAAGAACCTCTGAATATTTCCATTGACGTCATTCCGGCGGAAGCGGAATCCAACAACACTCGGAATAAAAGGCACTGGATTCCGGGTCTCCTTTAGACTCCGCAAGAAATGACAAATTGGTCGAAGATACCCTACCCCGAAGCGTGGCGCTTACAGCCCCAAGCGCCGGCGGATGTCGGCGGAGGTGACGCCATCGGCGCGTAGTGCGCGCAAGGTCACCGCGGCGTCGCGTTTGGAAAATTTTTTGCCCTGCACGTCAACGATGAGCCGGTGATGGGCATAGGCCGGCGCGGGCAAGCCGAGCAGTTCCTGTAGCAGCCGCTGGATATGGGTGGCGTGATAGAGATCCTCGCCACGAGTAACCAGTTCGATGCCCTGCAAGGCATCGTCTACTACCACGGCAAGATGGTAACTGGCGGGCAGCTCCTTGCGCGCCAACACCACGTCGCCGAGCAACTGCGGTTGCACCTCTCTAAGACCGCGCTCCCCCGCCGGCCCCTGTCCGCGCTCATCGAAGGACAGCGGTGAACTTAAGTGCTCAAGCGCCTTGTTTACATCCAGGCGTAACGCGTAACCCTCGTTCTTCATACGCACTGCACGCTCCCGCGGCGTCAGCTCGCGGCAAGTACCAGGGTAAAGCGGACCCTCCGGACCATGGGGTGCATCGGCGGCACGCGCAATCTCCGCGGCAATCTCCTTGCGCGTACAGAAACAGGGATACAACACCTCTAACCGTTGTAACTTAGCAAGCGCCGCGGCGTAATCGTCGAAATGTTCCGACTGGCGGCGCACCGGCTGTTGCCACTCCAGACTCAACCAGGCGAGATCTTCAAAAATGGCTGCTTCGAATCCGGGACGACAGCGCGTCCGGTCGATGTCCTCTATTCTCACCACCAGCTCAGCCCCCGCGGCGCGAGTGGCGTCATAGGCAGTCAACGCGGCGAAGGCGTGGCCTAAATGTAGATATCCAGTGGGGCTTGGTGCGAAACGGGTCTTCATGGGGAAGGGTCGCGTACATCCGGCTCGGTTGGAGATAGGTTACTGGCCTCAAGGCACGGCGGCGCTACAAGGCATTACTGTTTTAAGCGAATTATACATGATACGCAGGTGGGATTTGCAGTGCGGCTGTTAACCGAGGGTACAACAAAGTATAACGCGGTTCAGCCCTCTTCGGGACCGAAGCACTGCGCGTAGACGCTGCACACCCCGCAACGGGGGGCCTTGCAGACGCTGACGTTCATACCCTCGCAGAGCTGTTTATAGAGAAACTTTTTCCATTTCATAATGCCCGCGTTTTTGGCATGAAGCGCGGGAAAGTGGACGCGTAATAACTCGGACAATGCAGAACGGTTCGGCAGCCCCATGTTTTGCTACAAATGATCATCTCCGCAACAGGCGGTAGCCATGGCGCAGGCTAGCCATTCCGTCTCTTCGCCACCACCACCGCGATGATCAAGGAGCAAGGCGACCAGGTCGTCGAACTCATCAATACTCCCCTGGGACGAAGCGGCACTCAAGCGTTTTGAAAAGATCCCCGTCTTCGTCCGCATCATGGCCAAGAACAAGATCGAAAAGGCCGCCGGTGAAGACAAGGCCACCGCCGAATTCATGGAGCCTAACAAAGGCAAGCTTATGGGTTAGCATAAAGGGGAGACAGGGCGCACTCACCAGCTAAGGGTATGGTAGCCGCTGCACCTGTCTTTCTTCATACCGTATTAGGCTGCCTTATCATAGCGTCCTGCGAGAGATGGTTCCTCGCGGCATTGTGCGCCGGAGGCAGTGGTTGTTGCGGGCGTCGGGGCGGGGGGCTGACGTAGCAAGCTTTTCGCCAAACCATACAAGGGATCCCAGCCTAAAAAGGCCGTTAGGCCGCTATAGATGCCAATCGCTACCAGGGCGACGACGGCCATTTCCGGAATCACGGTCAACACCACTGCTACCATAATCGCTCCAAGAGCGAGAATGAGACGATTAACGCGCTCGAACGCTCCAATATTTTCCACACAGTCTACGTCGGTCTGCCGCTTAGCCATGACTATAAACTCCTTTGCCTAGCCCATCCCACCTTCCAGGGTCGACTTCATTTAAGCAAAGGCGCGTTAAACGGAAATGAATCTTAGGTAAATTCAACATTAAAATAGAATGGCCACTCTCTTGCGAGTCACCGAAAGCCCGGCAGGAGGCCAACTTTCATCTGGCCGCATCTGCACAGACCGTTACACTCATTGCTTACCCCTCCATGGAAATCCAAGCTTCCGCTCTGATTTGGCCCGGCTAGGCCAACCCTGATATAGTGCGATGAACCATACGGACCCTATCGCGCATCCTTTCGGCAACGCTATGAAACCGATATTTCACCAACTCAACGATGGCTGGAATGCCGAGCCCTATACCCCAAAGCCGCTGATCGAGATTCAAGGACAGGATCTGCTGTTGCAATTCCTGGTCAACGCCTTCCAGTTCACGGAGTTCACAGAAGGTGAACACGGCGTGCTGCGTTTTCCAGAATGCAAACGCTACCGGCTCGGCCCGCCCAATGATGACGACTGGTATGAAGGCCACTGCCGCTTCAGCAAACTGGCACCGGATTGGGGCGAGCTCTACGTAGTGCAAGGCGATGCGGCGTTACTGGATGCGCCGCAAGACTGGCGGGTAGTCATGCCGACGCAACAAGGCGGACGCCATTTCCTGTTCTACCTGCGGGACAACACCTTTGAATGTGTCGCCGAGAATTGCATTATCGAACCGCGCGCCGACAATGCGCTATATAAAATTGGCAAATTACTGCGCATCCCTCCGTCCGACCAATTCCCACCGCCGTATCAAAGACGGCGGCTGTGTAGATCACAATAGGGGTATGCTACAAAGCGGCAGGGGATGTTAATATCCCATTTTAAAGATTGTTCAAGCTGCTGTTGCTTCGCTGGGGACAAACATCAAAGGTTAGCGATGCTATTCAGCAAACGGGCTCTATACATACTGGCGCACCCGACGGGCTTTTTGCTGCGTACGCTGAAAGGCTTCCGCGACAATCAAGGAATACTGCTGGCCGGCGCCGTCGCCTATTACGCCCTGCTGTCGGTGCTGCCTCTACTAATCCTAACCGTCCTCGCCCTCTCCCATTTCGTCGATCAAGCGGAACTGTTCAAAATCCTGGGGCAATATCTGGAATGGTTGGTGCCCAGCCAATCCCAGGCGGTACTGGACGATGTATCGCGTTTCCTTAACCACCGGGTGTCCAACGGCGCGGTGCTGTTACTGACCATGATGTTTTTCAGCTCTCTGGCCTTTTCGGTGTTGGAAAAGGCGATGGCGGTAATCTTCCCCCACCGCGGCGTATCCAAAAAGCGCCATTTTCTGGTTTCCGTGGTCATTCCCTATTTTCTTGTGTTATTTCTGGGCATCGCCATGCTGGGTGTAACCACCGGCTCCATCGTGTTGCAGGCCTTGGCCAAGGAAAGCATCCATTTTTTCGGGTACGACTGGCCGCTGCGCGGCCTCGCGGGCACACTGCTCAACCTTCTCAGCTTTTCCGTAGAGACACTGATCCTCACGGTTCTCTATCTCGTGCTGCCGGTCGGTCGGATACGGCCCCGCCACGCCGTCATCGGCGGTCTCATGGCGGCATCGCTGTGGGAAATCATCCGCCGCCTGTTGTTCTGGTATTTTTCGACGCTGTCGAAGGCCGGTGTGGTATACGGCTCTCTGACGACTGCCGTGGTCGCATTGTTCAGCATGGAAATCGCAGCGGTAGTACTGCTGTTGGGCGCCCAAGTGATCTCCGAATACGAGCGAATAGAAGAGACTGCCTCTTAAACTCGAACCACATCGAGGTATAACGGCAGGGCACCTTTGGCCCTTGGTGCAAAATTCCTGCAATTTGTGTATAAATCAAGATATTGCCGACGGGGACGATTTAGTATGGATTGGGAAATTAATGTCCGGGGTAACCATGCCGCCGCACTGAATAGAATTGAAGATGAAGAACGTAAAATAATTGCATAGGAATTGCGCTAGGGGGCATCAATCGAAACCATAATCCCAAGTTTATATTTATTGGCGGGAATTGCTATATACGGAATGATTCAACATTGGGTGTTTGCCAAGGTATCGCCCAATCGTTCGAGTTTTATGCTGTTTTCCGGCATGTGCATGACAATAATACTATTCACCATTGTTAGCGCGCAGGGCCTGCATTCGGAAAACGAGGCTGAATTTATTCGGTTTCTCAGGACCAATATTGCCGCCGGCCTGCTGTTGGTCACCTTGCTTTTATGGTTTATCGCCCAATACACGGGTAAAAAGGCCTTGCCGGTGTTGATGGCGGTGACGGCACTCATGGCCGTACTGTTTACCGTCAATTTGATCCAGCCGTATACCTTACAATATGCTCACCTCGACGGGCTTTACAAGCTGCGTCTGCCGTGGGGAGAAGTCATCACCCGGGGGAAGGGCGATCACGGTCCATGGACCTACGTCACGATAGCAGCGGTCGTAGGCATATTCGGCTATGCCGTCTATGCCATGACCGATCTGTACCGTCGTTCACGCAGCCGAGCGGTTGCATGGATACTGTTCGGTACCGCCCTATTCGTGATTAGCAGCATCGAAGGCCTGCTGGTACGGCTGTCCATCATCCATTTCGTCGCGCTGGGGTCCTACGGTTTCCTGATTATGGTCGCCGTCATGGGCGCGGCCCTGACTCACGAGATACAGCACCAGCTGCGCACCTCCGAGGAGAATTTCCGCTCTATCCTGCGCAACGCCAGTGACGGCATCCATATCATCGATGCCGACGGTAATATCATCGAGGCCAGCAACACCTTCTGTGACATGTTGGGCTACAGCCGCGCAGAGGTCCTGGGGATGAACGTGTCCCGATGGGACGCTCAATTCGCGGACAGGGATCTAACCGACGAGATAGCAAGACAATTGGCACGACCGATGCGTTCGCAACATGAAACCCGTCATCGTCGCAGGGACGGCTCGCTGTTCGACGTGGAGGTCAGCGGCTTTCCACTCGAACTCAACGGCAAGCCGGTGTTGTTCAATTCATCGCGCGACATCACCGAACGCAAGGCCAGCGAAAACCGGATACAAAACCTGGCGTTCTACGAT
>CAYWIQ010000187.1:0-5291 GCA_964458405.1 uncultured Chromatiaceae bacterium | reverse complement strand
GCAGTGCCGCCCCCGGGAGCGGGGGCAACGGTGTAGGTATGGGCGGGCAGGCTGGCCACCTCCATTTGATCCGTGGCCGTATTCCACCAGGTGATCTTGATGGCGGGCAAGGTGATTTTGCCGGTGCGGGTCGCGATGTAGGCGATCTTATCGGTGCGCAGTCCGGTCACGCCACTGCTGTCTTTAGTGTCCTTGAGCTTCGGTTGATCCGGATATTGTTTTACACCGGGGATGGCCGCCCCTTGCAGCGCCGGCAATTGTGAAGCGGTCAACCCGTCGGCCATGATGGCCACTGTGCGGGTTATCGCCTGACCCACCGCGAACTTGGGCGGATCGGGCGACCAGTTCTCGTCCAACTGCAGGCTGCGCGCCGGTAACCATTGGTTGCCATGGAAGGCGGCGGGCATAGGCTTGACGGTAATGTGCTCGGCCCGGGAGCGCAGGCGTTTATGGCGCACGCTTTGATTGAAGGGGTCGAAGCCGAACAAACCGCCACCGCCGCCGCCCTGGACGATATCGCCCTCGAACACCACAGGCGCGATCTCGATATCGCCGCTCTTCTGCGGATAGATGGCATAGCTGCGCTCTGTGACCTGATAGCGCATGCCGTTGCGCACCGTGTCGAAGTTCTTGTCCTTACCCAATTTCTCCACCACGGCATCACCATCGGGCAACGTCGGGGCCGACAGCGTGGAGTTGTTGGCCAAATTCACTGCGCGATAGAGCCGCACGGTATAAACGATCTGTTGCTGCACATATGCGCTATGCGGTTTGACGTCGACATCCAGAAACAGGTCACCCCCGCCCGGCGCCGCCTGGGCCTGACTCGCCGGCGTGACGGTCACCGTCAAGGGTTGGCTCTGTTC
The DNA here is from genome assembly GCA_964458405.1 of uncultured Chromatiaceae bacterium. Lineage (GTDB taxonomy): Bacteria > Pseudomonadota > Gammaproteobacteria > DRLM01 > DRLM01 > JARRQJ01. The sequence goes on along the minus strand of CAYWIQ010000187.1, from coordinate 4,425 downwards.
GCTGCCGACATGGATGGGGGGGATTTGCAGCTGACCGCTGCGTTTCGCCATGAGGCTGATCTGCCACTGCGTCTTGCGGCTGATGGAACCGTTGATCATGGTGAAGCTGCTGTTCTTGCCTTGACTCTCCACATCGAAATCGCGGCGCAACGGCGATAGGTCGGGTGTGCCGTCCACATCGCTGTCGCTCTCCAGGGTCAATGTAAAGGATTCATCCTCCACTACCGGATTGCGATCCACATAGGCCTGTAGTGCCGCCCATAGCGGTGGCGGCGCCAGACCGCAGAGCAGCACGAATACCCAAACCGCCACCTTATGCGTCTTAGCCGTCACCATGGTTTCGCCTCGCTTTGCTGCGATTGATGCTCACGTTTGTATTGATACAGGAACTTGCGCCGCCACAGCCCGCCGGGATCATCGGGGATACGCCGCAGCCACTGGGCGGTGGCCTGCTGGGATTCGCTCTGGGGTTTCTCGGCAGTTGCCGACGACTGCGGCGCCACATCGTTCATGGCGGTACGCTGATCCTTCTTTCCCTGATTATTTTTCTGATCTTTCGAGGTCGTGTTTTTGGCATCGGCGGTCTTCTGTTGTGCCGACGACGGCTTTTCCTGTTGGTGCCGCACAGTAGCGGAATCACCTTTTTTATCATCGTTGTGCTTGTCGGCTTGCGCAGCGGTTTGATCCTTACCCTGGTTCGCACCCTTGCCTTGTGACTGCTTAGCTTGTGCTTGCTTACCCTTCTCCCCTGACTGAGGTTGTCCCTGTTGCTTGCCTGCCTGCTTCTTTCCCGACTGATTTTTGCGCTTGTTATTGCCGCTGGAATCTTTTTTATGTTGCGGCGGTTGTAACCACTTCTTCACCAGATCGCGGTTGTATGCGGCATCCTTGAAATTCGGGTCTTGTTTCAAGGCATCCTCATAGGCGTTAAGGGCCTGTTGATATTTACCAAGATGCGCCAAGGCGTTGCCACGATTATAGGCGGCCGCGGCGCCGCGCTGCTTGGCCAGGTCCTTGAGCGCCGCTTGATAATCGCCGGCGCGGTAATGGGCGGCGGCGCGCCATTTTGGATCCTTGAACAATTCGGCCGCTCGCTTAGGTTGCTGCGCCGCCAACGCCTGGGCGCCGCGCTGGTCGGAACGTTGCCACAGCTCATGCCAACCCAAGGCGTAGGCGTTGCGCGGCATGGGTAATAGCAACGCCATCATGCACACCATCAATAAGTAACCACGGCGGAAGACCAAGGACGCCAATGCCAACAACGGCAACAGTAGCCAAGGCCCCGCTTCGCGCCACTGATCGCTCTTCATGCCCGCCACCTTTTGCGCCTGTTGCGACGGCCAACCGCCGGCAAACAGCCGGGTCAGGGCGTCGGTGTCGGCGTCGTCCGCCGCCAGATGACGATAAATACCGTGTCCTTCCGCGGCGAGGCGGGTGAGGGGTGGCTCATCCAGCTTGGGCAATACGATGGCGCCGGCGGAATCCTTGAAGAAACCGCCGCCCGCCAGCGGAATGGGCGCACCGGCGGCGGTGCCCACCCCCAGCACGGAGAGACGGTAACCGCCGGCCACCAGCTTGCGCACCGCATCATGCAGCTTATCCGCATCGTCATTGTCGATGCCGTCGGTGATCAACAATACATCGCCGTGCACCGCACCGGATTGTTGAAGTAAGGCTTGCGCCTTGGCGATGGCGCGGTCGGCGCGCGAGCCCTGCACCGGCATCAAGTCGGTGGTCAGGCTGGACAACTGGCGATCGATGGTGTCGACATCGTTGGTCAAGGGCGTGACAACGAAGGGATCGGCGGCGAAAACCACCAACGCGGTATCGCCCTCCTTGCGCCGCGCCAGGATGTCGCGCAACTTGAATTTGGCCATTTGCAGACGGCTGGGTTGCAGGTCGCCGGCGTCCATAGAGCGCGACAGATCCAGCAACACCACCAATGCCGATTGGCGACGGAACACCGGTTGCTGCAATTTATTCCAGGTCGGCCCGGCGAGAGCGGTAACGGCCAACACAGTCCCTAAGACCAAGGCCGCCATAACCCAGCTACTGCGTCGACCGCCGCGATCCATGAGCAGATAAGGCAGCAACCGCGCATCCACCACCGACTGCCAACTGCGCCCGGCACGCCGCTGACGCCACACCCACAACAGCAACACCGTCAGCGGAATCAAGGCCAGGAACCATAAAGGACGCAGAAAATGGAAGCTATGCATCAGCGTCTCCCCTGCAGCCACAACAACGGCGTTGCCAATATCAATGCCATGGCCAGCGGCCAATAGAACAAACTGTGCTGCGGGCGGAAGGTCTGCTTTTCCCTGTCCACCGGCTGCAGTTTATCGATCACAGCGTAGATCTTGTTCAACTCCTTGGTATCGCGGGCGCGGAAGTAGCGGCCACCTGTATCCTTGGCGATGGCGCGCAGTGTGTCCTCATCCAGATCCTGGGAGGGATTGACTTTCTGCATGCCGAACAAGGACGGCACCATCACCGAATCGGCGCCGATACCGATGGTGTAGATGGTCAGTCCTTCCTTGGCGGCCAGCTTGGCCGCGGCGATGGGATCGACTTCACCGGCGTCATTGGCACCGTCGGTAAGCAGTATCAGCACCTTGTTACCGGTAGGGTGGCGTTGCAGCTCCTTGACCGCCAGACCGATGGCATCGCCGATGGCGGTCTGTTTACCCGCCAGGCCGATGACCGCTTCCTGCAACAGCGTATCCACGGTCTTGCGGTCGAAGGTGAGTGGCGACTGCACGTAGGCGTGCAACCCGAACAGGATGAGGCCGAGGCGATCGCCGACCCGCCGTTTGATAAAGTCGCCGGCAATGGCCTTGACCGCGGTGAGGCGGTCCACCTGCCGGCCGTGGAGCGCGAAATCCTGGGTGCTCATGCTGCCCGACAGATCCACGGCCAACAACAAGTCGCGGCCACTCACCGGCAGATCAATGGGCGGTCCCAACCAGACCGGGCGTGCCGCGGCCCCCACCAACAACAACCACGCCGCCAGCGCCGGCCACAGCAACCAGCGCCGTCCCTGAGCCGGTCTCAAGTGGCTGTCGCTGCCCACGGCAAAGGGGGCGGTAGTGGGCACCCGCAACGCCGCCTCTTCGACGGCGGGCGCGGCGCGCCACAAATAGCGCGGCACCAGCGGCAACAAAACCAACGCAAACGCCCACGGCCATTGGAAATGGATCATGCTGCAACGCCTCTTGCCGGCAATCGTTTGATCCAGCGTTCGCACAGATCCAACAACGACCCGACATCGACCTCCGGCCCATCATTACCATAAGGACCGCTGAGCAAGGCCCTGCCCGCAGCGGAGCGAAACGCCGTTTCATCACCGAGCGTACGGTCCAGAAAGGCCAGCCAATCCTCACCGGTGAGCGCCGCCACCTCGCGGCGCGGAAAACGGCTGATCGCCACCCGGCGCAGCAATACCGACAGATCACTCAACAACCCTTCCGGTTGCGTGGTGCGCAGCCGCGCCAATTCATTCAGGGCGATGGCCCGCCAGCGATTGCGTCGACGGCGGCGGTAAAACCAAACGACCAAGCCTGCAACGATCAACACCAATGCCAATAATGCCCACCAGCCCGGCGCCGGCGGCCACCATGACACCGGCGCTGGCAGGTGGATATCGCGCAATTGACTCAGATCCGGTTTCACCGCCGCCTTCCCAAGCCACGCTGCAATACCGCCATCGGCTCGTCGGCGGTGGACAGGGAGAGTAGGGTAACGCCGTAACCGCGGCAGAAATTTCGCAGCTCCTCGTCATGTTGGGCGAACCGGCGGCGATAACGTTCGCGCCGCCGTGCATCACTACTGTCGATACTCATGAAACGCCGGCCGTCGCCGATCCGATAGCGGCCCGCCGGCGGCAATTCACATTCCAGAGGATCGTGGATATGGACGAGCATCACATCGTTGTGACGGGTGAATTGTGCAACCTGGACGGCGGTCTGGGTATCCCAACCGGCAAAGTCGCTAAACAATACAATGAGGCTGCCCGGTTGCACCACACGACGTAAGCGCAGCAACGACTGCTGCAGCGCGGCAGAAGTACTGGGTTCGTCGGTGATACGCTCGGTCTCGTTCCATGCAGGATGGGCGGCCAAACGACGCAGTACATGCATGAACGGCGGCTGGCCGCGCTTGGGACGCAACTCGTCATGATGGCGCTCATCGAAGATCAGTGCGCCAAGGCGATCGCCGTGATGCAATGTGCTCCACCCCAGCAGTGCCGCGGCCTGAGCGGCGCGTACCGCCTTGAAGGCGCCGCGGGTGGCGAAGAACATGGCGGCGCGCAGATCCACCCACAACAATACCGCCCGCTCGCGCTCTTCGCGGAACAGTTTGGTATGGGGCTTGCCGCTGCGGGCGGTGACGCGCCAATCGATACTGCGTACGTCGTCGCCCTGG
>CAYWIQ010000186.1:0-5300 GCA_964458405.1 uncultured Chromatiaceae bacterium | reverse complement strand
GTGGGCCGCGGCACATTCATTTAAAAACTTGGAAATTGATATAAGAGGCGCTGATATTCACCTAGATGTCATAGGAAGTCGACATGCCTGAATTCGTCACGGTGTGTCGCCCACCGATGACTTTGCCCGCCTACCGTACGCCCCCTCTACCGATGCCACACGGCACCCCTCAAGCCACAACCCAGTAGCGATAAAATGCTGCCCGACGCCATAACAATGGCATTCGAATACCTCCAAACTTCAATAATTTACTGATAAGATAATTCCGCAAGCGGCCCTTTGCCTTGACTAGATGTCCGGCACGCTCCGCGTAATACAGTGGTGTAAGATCGGCAAATTGAGTTTAAGGAACAGTCATGGATTCTCAAACAAGCTTGATTGAGGCATTACGTGACACCCTCGGCCAGGCCCTTCATGGCTTGATCAATCTAATCCCCAATGTATTGAGCGCGGCCCTCGTGGTGATCGTCGGCTGGCTGCTGGCCCGTTTGATCAGGGGATTAATCATCCGCGGCATCCATGCTCTCGATAAGGTCTTACACAGATTTCATAGCCAACAAGCCTCTTCCCACCCACCGCTGGTCCAGGAACGCTCCATCAAGGCGGTTGGTGCCATCTTCTATTGGGCGGTGATCCTATTGTTTCTAACGGCCGCGACCCAAGTCCTGGGGATGGGGGTCTTCACCGATTGGCTAAGCGGCATCATGAATTATCTCCCGGCGGTGATCGCCGGCATCATCATCCTCCTGGCCGGCTTTGTATTCAGCCTGATGGTGAAAGACTTGGTCACCGCCGCCGCTAATTCCGCCCACATAGCCTATGCCGATCTTTTGGGACAAACGGTCCAAATCCTGATCTTTACCACCGCTGTCGTGGTGGGTATCGATCAGATGGGTATCAATATCACCTTTCTCATTGTCATTGCCGGCATCATTCTGGGTATGATATTCGGCGGATTAGCGTTGGCCTTCGGCCTGGGGGCGAAAACTGTGGTCAGCAATGTCCTCGCCGCCCACTATGTGCGCCAGACCTATCAAATCGGCGATACGGTGGAGTTTAACGATATCCAGGGCCGCATCGTCCAAATCACCAACGTCGGCATTGTTGTGGAACATGGCCGGGGGCAGACCCATATCCCCACATCGTCTTTTTTGGCCGGGCAATCCACCCGCCTAGAGCACCACCGCCATCATGAACAATGACCTAGCTCTCAGCCGTTTGTTTTGCGAAAAACACCCAAGCGACGCGGCGTCGCTCATGGTGCGCCTGCCGCCCGAGTATATCGCCGGATACTTAAGCTCCCTTGCCCCCGACCGAGTCATTCCACTCATGCAACACATGCCTACCGCCTACGCCACGCAGTTGTTGGCTCATCTAGAAGTGGATTTCAGTGCTCGCTTGCTGTCCCAGGCGGATTTTTCCACCACGGCCAGGTTGCTGCGACCCCTTAGCGTTCCACAACGTCAACCCTATATGACACGCATGACCGCCACCCAGAACGCACAGCTATCGCGGATCTTGAATTATGCCCCGGGCAGCGTCGGTAACCTGGTGGAGATCCCACCGTTGACCGCCTTAGGCGATTGGACCGTTAAGCATGCCAAGCGGGAATTGAAGAAGATACACAACCGGTCCCTGTATGACATTCCAGTGGTCAATGATGAACACGGTTTCCTTGGTCTGGTAAAGATGCATGCCTTACTGGTCGAAACCGACGGCAGCCGCATGATGGGCCTGTGTGAAGACCAAGAACTGGCCTTGCCCGCCTACGCCGCCGCCGCCGCGATAATCAATCATCCATCATGGTCTAAACATCTATCGTTGCCGGTCATCGATCGTGGCGGAATATTGCTGGGAGTGTTGTATCACGCCACCCTCAAGTCCTATGTACAAGACCCTGCCCACGGTCGGGGACAAGACATGCTGGCACCGGTCATGGCCCTGGCCGAACTGTATTGGGCGGCATCCTCGTCGATTGTCGAGACCATTAGTCGAAAAAGGACATCTCCACCTAAGCAGACATAAAGATTCAGGATCCCATCATGGCCAATGCCACTACCACCACCGTTAACGCGCTCAACCGCTTTTTCATCCGCCAATACCCAGGTGAAGTCGCCGACTGGCTGGCAGGGTTATCACCTAAAGAGGCGGTATCCGCCATCGCCCGTATTCCAAGCAACCTGATAGCGATGGTATGGGAAAAATTACCCCCCCATATCGCCCGTTCGCTGCTTGAAAATCTATCGCTTGAGCAAGGCCGTAGCATTTTGATGCGCGTCGATCCGGCCCACGCCGCCCTGCTCTTGCGCAGCCTGGAACCTGAACTGCGCGCACGCTACCTGGATAGGATTGAACCGCTACTTGCCAAAGAGCTGCTGCGCCTCATGAGTTATCCCGCTAACAGTGCCGGTGCCTTGATGGACGCCGCTGTTATCACTTTTAAGGCCGATGCCATGGTGCAATTGACCTTGAAACAACTACGCCGCAACCCTGCCAAGGTTGGCCGCCATGTCTTCATCGTCGATGAAAACGGCATACTTGAAGGGTGGGTCAATATCCAAGACCTGGCCCTGGCCAATGGCAAAACCCGTTTGGGCGCGCTGACCAGGCCGGTGAAAATCGTAGTGGATGCCATGGCGAATCGTGAAGAGATTACCGACCTTCTCGAGACCCATAAGATCAGCGAATTACCGGTAATAGACGCCCGGGGCGCCTTGGCCGGTGTCATCCACTACGATGCCTTGATCAGTGCGGTGCAAAACGAGACCAGCGCCGACATTCAAACCATGGTCGGCGTCAGCAAAGATGAACGCGCCTTGTCCCCCATCCCCTTTGCCGTGCGCAAGCGTCTACCCTGGCTTCAGATCAATCTTGCCACCGCCTTCCTCGCTTCCGCGGTGGTAGGCCTGTTCGAAGGGACCATCGCTCACTTCACGGCGCTGGCGGTATTGTCTCCCATCGTCGCCGGCCAAGCGGGCAACACCGGTCAACAAGCCCTAGCGGTCACCATGCGCGGCCTATCCTTACGCGAAATCAGTGCCCATAATTGGTGGCGTATGATCTATAAGGAGATGAGCACCGGCTTTATCAACGGCGTCGCTATTGCCCTCACCACCGCCTTCTTCGTCTACCTATGGTCTCATTCGTTGAGTATGGCCACGGTTATCGCCATCGCCATGGTACTGTCAATGGTAGCGGCGGGCTTCGCCGGCGCCATCATCCCCCTGATCCTAACCATTCTTGACCAAGATCCGGCGCAAGCCTCCTCCATCATCCTGACCACCATTACCGATTGCACCGGTTTCGGCACCTTTCTCGGCATTGCTACACTTGCCGCCTCGTCAGGTCTGCTCTAGTTAAGGCATTGTTAATGCAAGACTCGATATCATGAAGACCGTCGACCAATCGCGTCCGGATGACCACCGAAGACTCTCCGCAGGACAGTTGTGCGAACCACTAAGATTACGGCCAATCGAGCACCATAGCCTTACCGCCACGCGGATGAATACAAACTTTGGGAGCTAGCATAGAGCCTACATGAAAAAGAAATCGCTAAAGCACAAACTCAAGTCAGAAAAGCTTACTACGGGCCCCCGACCAAGCCAGGAAGAAATGGGTAGATTGATCGGCCTACTTAATTCCAACCAATTGATATTGGCAGAAAGCGAGGCCGAGAGATTGATCGAGCGCTATAAAAGGGTGCCCGAACTCTATAATATGCGGGGCGCCGCGCTAATCGGTCTTAGAAAGTTCGAAGAACTGGTTGACTGCTACCTACAAATCCTCAATCTCCAACCGGATAACGTCGGGACCTACATAAACCTGGGAAACGTATACCTGCACCTTAATAAATTCGAGGAAGCAGCGCAGCATTTTCAGCATGCGTTGAAACTCGACCCCGGCATTCCCCAGGCACACAACAATCTGGGCGCCGCATTAGCGGCCCAAGGGCGTTTCGCAGAGGCCGTTAAGTGCTATCGCCAGGCAATCCATTTACAGCAGAATTATGGGCAAGCTTATAACAATCTAGGCAATGCCTTGAGGGATATCGGCGAACTGGACGAGGCAAATGCGAGCTTCCAGCGCGCACTTGAGATAAATCCCAATGACGCAGAGGCGCACTATAACCTGCATACGTTGCTACTCGATCCTATAGACCTATCATCAGCGATAGGATGTCTGGAAGACGCCACCAGGCTGCAACCCGACAACACCAACTTTCGGTTCTATTTGGGAATGCTATTGGAATATTCCGGCGACTCTAAAAACGCCGAATCCCAGTTTGATGCACTGAGGCAACGCGGCTCCGAATTGGACAAGGCCCATCTCGATGCCTGGAATTACATCAAATCAGCCGGCACCGTTACGCCCAAGATGATCGGCTCATACCTGGATGCCTTTCGCATCGGAATGAATGCCGCCCGCGACACGGGGCTGGTCCTTGAGTTCGGCGTGAGATTCGGTACCACCATCCGCCAAATCGCAGCATTGACCGAGCAACAGGTCCACGGCTTCGACAGCTTCGAAGGCCTGCCGGAGGACTGGCATCACGAAGGCAGAGGCAGCTACTCTACCAAGGGCGTGATCCCACAGGTTCCCAACAATGTTGTCCTGCACAAGGGCTGGTTCGAAGAGACTCTCCCAGAGTTCGTTAAGGCCCATCAAGAACCAGTGCGGTTCATAAACGTCGATTGTGATCTATACAGTGCAACCAAGACCATATTAAACAACCTTGCGGCTCAGATTGTCGCCGGTACCGTCATCGTGTTCGATGAATACATCGGTAACGAGCATTGGCGCGAAGATGAATTCAAGGCGTTTCAGGAAGCGGTGGCCGACTACGGCTGGAAGTATGAATACCTTGCGTTCAGTTTATTTACCAAACAGGCCGTAGTGCGAATACATTAGTCGTCGCCCGACTACCGCCGGCCGCACCCACACAACGATGGCTAGTGGTGGGCCACCTGTGCCTTGTGACGCCACTCGTTGAGCTGTTCGCGTATTTGGCTGATGGCCTGACGAGTCAACACACTGCGCCGGGCATCACGCAACTCACCGCCCAGAATCTCAGCCAATTGCCGCGCCTTAGCCAACATGGTATCGAAGGTCACGATGTCGTTATCGCCTCCCGCCGGCACCATGAACAATGACAAGCCCGCCGTGGTTATGTCCACCATCTTTTCCAGATCGAAACTGCCGGGTTTTACCATGTTGGCCAAGCTGAATAACGGCGGAGCGTTTAGTTGCGTTGGTGAATAATAATGAAAGATCTGCCACTCACCGTATTCGAAACCGCTGTG
>CAYWIQ010000185.1:0-5319 GCA_964458405.1 uncultured Chromatiaceae bacterium | reverse complement strand
GTGGGACTATGACGGTGCCGTATTTACGCTGGCGTAACGTGGCGCTGAAACGCGCCGTGGGCACCTCCTCGGTGTGCGGATTCTCCATTGCCGTGGGGGCATGTACCGGCTTCACCGTCGCCGGCCCCATCACCGGTACGGCCTTGGTCAACGACGCCATCTACTGGCCCGCCGCCCTGTGGATAGCCGTAGCCAGCCTGATAGCCGTCCCCAGGGGTGCAGGCTTGACCCACCGTATCTCCATCCGTTCGCTAAGCCGGGTCTTCGCCCTGATTCTGGCCATAGTCGGGATACGGTTGATTTACGCCAGCAGTTGATTTTCTGGCTCCAGCCCGCCCCCAAACGGGCGCGGGCTGGAGGGGCTAAAAATGGATACTGATCGGGCACAGTTCTTGGTAGAATAGCCCTAACGAATAATTCCAGACTTAGAAGGTGCGGTGGAGGTTGATGGTCATGCTAGAACAACAAATTGCAACGCGCGAACGCCGAGTACGCTCGGCAGGCCAAATCAATAAGATCATAGATGCCCGGACTGATATGTTGTCTTTGTTCAGCGAGCTGATCGCCAAAAGACCCTTTATCAACGACCCCGACATCCCTAATTTGTTGCAACAATTCTGTCAGGCCCTGGTGGATTACACGGCCCATGCCCATTTTCAACTGTACCGGCATTTTGCCGAAAAACGGGAGCGGCGGGTGCCGGTCTCCAAGGTTGCGGACGAAATCTATCCGGGAATCCTCTCCATCACCCAAGGGATATTGGACTTCAACGATAAATACGATTGTGAGGACCATTGCGAGAGCCTGACCGACCTGGACAAGGACCTTTCCTCGCTGGGCGAGCAACTGGCGGATCGCATCGAGTTAGAGGACAAGTTGATTGCCGTATTTGCCGCCGGCAGGCGTACGCAAACTAATTGATAGATAAATTCTTTTGCCAAGCATGGCGGCATTTGATACGCCTGAGGATTAGGAAAACACCGAGTAATATTTCACCGGGGCGTGGATGACAATGGAGCAAAGGCTCAATGCCGACCAACTCTACCGGCGTTGCGATCCGGCTATGCTCCCCTTCGACACCACCGAGGAGCTTACCGACCTAACCGAAATCATCGGCCAACAGCGGGCGGTCGATGCGTTGCGCTTCGGCATCAATATCAAGAATTCCGGCTATAACATCTTCGCCTTGGGTCCCCCGGGTATCGGCAAGCATAGCTTGGTTACCCAATTACTGGCCGATCCGGCCCGGCACCGTACCCCGCCATCCGATTGGTGTTACGTCAATAATTTCGATGATCCCCGCCGTCCGCGCGCCTTGGCTATGCCGCCGGGCAAGGGCCGGTTGCTGCGTGACGACATGGCACGTCTGATCGAGGACCTCAAGACAGCGATCCCAGCGGCCTTCGAAAATGATGAATATCGCGCCCGCAGCCAGGAAATCGAGGAAGAATTCAAGGAGCGCCAGGAAAAGGCCATCGCCGATATTCGACATCAGGCCCAGGAGAAGAATATCGATCTCATGCGCACGCCGGCCGGCTTCGCCTTCGCCCCTACCAGCCACGGCGAGGTCATCAGCCCCGAGGACTTCGAGCACCTCCCGGAAGCGGAGCGCGAACGGATCGGCGCCACGGTGGAACAGCTGCAGGAAAAGCTGCGCACGGTTATCCGCCAGGTTCCGCAATGGCGCCAGGAGACTCAGGATAAATTACGGGCTCTCAATAGAGAAGTGGCGATCTCCGCCGCCGAACATCCTATTCATCTTCTCCGCGACAAATACGCTGAGCTTCCCCAGGTGGTGACCTACCTGGACGAGACCCAGGAAGACATCATAACCAACATCGACGACTTCCGCCGCCAGGAACAAGGCCAACCCGGGACCGCCATGCTGACCGGTGAGAATGCACCTTCGTTCCGCCGTTATGAGGTCAACTTGATCGTGGAACGAAGTGATGAGGCGGGGGTTCCGGTATTGTACGAGGATAATCCCAGTTATCACAATTTGTCCGGCGCCCTTGAACATATCGCCATGATGGGCGCCTTGCTCACCGATTTCACGCTAATAAAAGCGGGTGCCCTGCACCGCGCCAACGGCGGTTATTTGCTCGTGGACGCTCACAAGCTGTTGACTCAACCCTTTGCCTGGGAGGCCTTGAAGCGGGCGCTACGCAGTAAGGAGTTGCGCATCGAGCCGGCCGAACGGCTCATGAGTCTGGTCAGTACCGTATCGCTGGAACCGCAACCCATCCCCCTGGACATCAAGGTCGTCATCCTCGGTGATCGCTCACTCTACTATCTGTTGTGCGAGTACGACCCGGACTTCCCCGACCTCTTCAAGGTCGCCGCCGACTTTGAGGAGGTCCTGGAACGGACTGAGGAAAACCAGAAACATTTTGCCCGGCTCATCGCCACCCTGGCGCGTCAAAACCAGCTGCAGCCCTTCAGCCGCCATGCAGTGGCAAGGATCATCGAGCACAGCAGCCGCATGAGCGGGGACACCCGCAAATTATCCACCCATTTACGCAGCGTGACCGACCTGTTGAACGAGTCCAACTATCACGCCCAGACCGCCGGCGCGGCGGCCGTGGACACCAGTCATGTCCAACAAGCCATCGATGCCCAGATCTATCGCGCATCCCGCCTCCAGGAAAACATCCAAGAGGCCATCGAGCAAGACACTCTTTTGATTTCCACCTCGGGAGCCGCATGCGGCCAAGTAAACGGTCTGTCGGTCATCGAGATGGGGGGCTACAGTTTCGGGACCCCCCATCGCATCACCGCACGGGTACGGTTGGGCGAGGGCGAAGTGATCGACATCGAACGGGAGGTGGATCTGGGCGGCCCGTTACACTCCAAGGGCGTGCTGATCCTCAGCGGCTTTCTCGGTTCCCACTATAGCGCCGACATGCCCTTGTCGTTGTCGGCCACCCTGGTCTTCGAGCAATCCTATGGCCAGGTGGAAGGCGACAGCGCCTCGTCAGCGGAATTGTACGCACTGTTGTCGGCGTTGGCGGGCACCCCGGTCAATCAGTCCCTGGCGGTCACCGGCTCGGTAAACCAACACGGCGAGATCCAGGCCATCGGCGGGGTTAATGAAAAGATCGAAGGATTTTTCGATATCTGCAAGTCCCGCGGTCTAAACGGTGAGCACGGCGTGCTCATACCCGCCAGCAACGTCTCCAACCTCATGTTGCGCAAAGACGTCGTGGAGGCGGCCGAACAAGGTCTATTTCACGTCTACCCCGTTGCTGACGTCGACCAGGGCCTGACGCTGTTGACCGGGCGACCCGCAGGCAAGGCCAACAGTGACGGCGTGTATCCCGCCGACACCGTAAATGGGCGCATCCAGATGCGCCTCCAGAAACTGGCGCAGCTGCGCCAGGACTTCGCTGATCACGGCAAGGATAAAGAAAATCCATGAGCACCGGGAATGACGGCTTCGTCATTCACCGCATTCTGGCCGCCGTCGACGCTACCCCGACCAGCACAACCGTCCTGGAGACGGCGGCGTTGCTGGCCAGGGGATTGGGTGCCGAGTTGGAAGGGATCTTCGTCGAAGACATCAACCTACTGCGTCTCGCCGGTTTACCCTTTGCCCGGGAGTTGACCTGGTCCACCGCCATGGACCTGCGGCTGGATTATGGACGCATGGAACGGGCATTGCGCGGCCATGCCAGCCATGCCCGCCAGGCGGTGGTCAATATCACCTCCCGGATGAATCTGCATGTCTCCCTGCGTACTGCCCGCGGACAGATCGGCCCGGAATTATTACGAGCCGCGCAAGATATCGATTTGCTCATTTTAGGCAAGGCCGGGAAATCACCCGTTGTGAATATCGGGGCTACCACCCGTCAGGTGGTGAGACAAGCGCATTGTTCCGTCATGCTGGTAGCGGCGGACACACGACCCTACAACACGGTCATGACCGTGTTCGATGCAACCGAGAATAGCATTCGACGGCTCAACGCCGCGGCCCGACTGGCCTTTGCCATGGATAAGAACCTGCTGATATTGATTCCCACCAAGGCGGACTCAGACTTTCAGAGATTACGCGAGCACGCCCGACGATCGCTGTCACAAGGCCCGCTATTGGTAACCTATCAAGCGGTCGCCACCCGGGAGGCATGTTTCGATGGTCGGCTATTGAGGAACGAAAATGTCGGCATAGTGGTGTTGAGCGCAGATCCGGCCAATGCCGACGACATAGAGTCTCAAGTGCTGAGATTGGAATGCTCGGTGCTTATAGTTCGCTAATCGTATACCGTTAATGACTTTAGAACTAAATATATAGCCGGGAATCTTAAACCATATGGTAAGCATCACCAACAAACAAACCGGCACCAGCAGCAAAGAATCTTTAGACGTCGAGCAATGGCTGACAGTGGTGGCGGCGAACTATCCCACCACCGAGGTTGACGTCATTCGCCGCGCCTGCGAACGGGCTCAGCTCGCCCACACCGGCCAGCAGCGTTACTCCGGCGAACCCTATTTTCAACATTCATTGGCGGTGGCCAATATCCTGGTCGGCCTCCATCTCGACCATGAAACCATCGCCGCCGCACTACTGCACGACGTCATCGAAGATACCCCCGTGACCTTTCAGGAGATCCAGGAAAGCTTCGGCCCACGGATCGCCAAACTGGTGGACGGCGTCACCAAAATGGAGATGATCCAAAGCTTTCCGGGCATGGGCGAGGGCGCCAAGATCAAGAAGGAGCACGCCCAGACCGAGGCCTTGCGCAAGATGCTGCTGGCCATGGCGGAAGACATCCGGGTGGTGTTGATCAAGCTTGCCGACCGCACCCACAACATGCGGACCCTTGCGGCCCTGCCCGCCGATAGGCAGCAACGCATCGCCGAAGAGACCTTGCACATCTATGCCCCGTTGGCCAACCGCCTCGGCATTTGGCAAATCAAATGGGAGTTGGAAGATCTTTCCCTACGCTTCCTCCATCCCGACACCTATAAGCGTATCGCGGGGATGGTCAATGAACGGCGGGTCGATCGCGAGCGCTATATCGCGCAGTTCATCAAGATATTGGGCGATGCCTTGGGCGCGGCCGGCATCAAGGCCGAGATTAACGGGCGCCCCAAGCACATCTATAGTATTTGGTTGAAAATGAATCGTAAAAATACTGATTATCATAAGATCTATGATATCAGGGCCGTGCGTCTGTTGGTCGATCAGGTGCGCGATTGCTACGCCGCCTTGGGCATCGTCCATGGCCTGTGGCAATACATACCGGGTGAATTCGATGACTACATCGCCACCCCCAAGGAAAACAACTATCAATCCATTCACACCGCGGTCATCGGCCCCGA
>CAYWIQ010000184.1:0-5371 GCA_964458405.1 uncultured Chromatiaceae bacterium | reverse complement strand
GTGCTCAGTGGTCGTCGCCATCCGCCGTTGTCGGAGGCGCCCCATGTCCCCTCGCGGCTGGCTGAAGAATGGATGCGGGACTGATCCTATGTTTCGGCTAGTCCCACGGTTTCGAGCCCTGTGGCAAGTGATTCGCACCGTGAGTGGTGAAGATGCCTATGAGCGCTATCTCGACCACTGGCGTACCCACCACAGTGAGCATGAGGACGCCCCCCTGGACCGCAAGACCTTCTATAAGCGGCGCGAAGACCGCAAATGGAACGGGATAAATCGCTGTTGCTGATCGGTTATCTGCCCTGAACACGCCTATTTTGTGCCGTGTAGGCGAGTCTTTCATTGTACTGCTTACATTGAGATTACGCGCATTACCTTATGAATTTCTGATGGTTGCTTCAACCCAAGCCATCAATGCTCACGGTTGTAATGTAAAAGGCTGGTGACTTGTAGTTGTTTTTGACATGATGGACTCAATAGTCGGGGCGGGACCGCGAATTTGCTAGGGACAGCCCACACTTTAGGAAGACGATACTCCCATGCCCCGTGAGTAAATAATCGGCAGTGGTGAGTTCCTAAATTATGTGGTCAGAGCTTCGCGCAGTGCGACAACGATACCTGTGGATTGTGGCAACGGCTTTTGCCGCTGTACCCGTGGTCGGCTATGGCGTTGTGTCGTGGTTAGGACAGCGCGGAGACTATTCCCTGTTAAGTACCGGTACCGGCCGGCTGCTGGCGACGTTTGCCTTCGGCTGGTGGTTGGTGGCCATTGCCCACTATCGTCAAATCTTTACCCTGGTGTTGCCGGCGGAAAATGAGGGCCGGGTGCAACCCAAGGCCTTCTCCAAGGGACTGTCGCAGCTTCATAGACACTATTGGCTTTGGTTGAGCGCTTATGTGATTGTAGCGTCCCTGTTTTATGCCGCGGATCCCGCCGTACCTGCCTCCGGGGTGGTAGATTGGCTACGCTGTCTGTCGGTTCAGTTGGTCGTGGCGGTATTGGTGGGGGTTCCGTTTTACCTGATAGCCTTGTCCACCCTGGGTGGGTTTGCCGAAGTGGCCGGTCTGGAAAAGGTCCACGTTTCGGTCGAAAGCAAACTGCTGTTGTTTGGGGTGTTGGTGCCGCTGTTGGCTGGCGTGGCGGTCATGTATTTCTACTGGCTCCGTACCCAACTTTGGACTGAGGAAGTGATGCTGGTATGGGGCGGTCTAGGCCTCTTGGTGCTGGTGACTGTTTTGATTGGCACTTACAGCGTCTCCAGCGTTATCAAACCGCTGCGCTCCGTATTGACCCTGCGCGGTGGTGCCTCGTATCTAGAGGGGTTGGCTAAGCTGCGCCCCGCCTCCACCGATGAGCTGGGTTTGTTGGCGCAATCCTTGAGTCGCTTGGGGCGTGTTATGGAAGGTCAGGAAGTCAAGGTCCAGGCCATCATTGATGCCATTCCGGAAGGGATCATCGTCACGGATGCGACGGGATTGATCCAAATGTTTAATCCCGTAGCCGAAAAACTCTTCGGCCACAATGCGCTCACTAAGCAAAGCGCTGTGCTGTGCGGATTGTTGCCGGATTTGAAGTGCGATGATGGTGTTCCCTCTACGGCGGAAAACATTCAGGAGATCGCGGTTGTTCGCCGTGAGGGGCGTCATGTCTTTATGTCGGTTCGGGTCAAACCCATGGTATTGGCCGGCACCGTCCATTTGATGTGTTTTATTTCGGAAGTTGCCTCGCCTAGAGAGGCGCAACGGCATTTGCAGGATGCGGAACCCCGGTATAGGGAGTTGGTGGAATCATCCCGCGATCTTATCTGGAGCATTGATCGCGAGGGGCGTTGGTCGTTCGTCAATGCCGCTGCCAAATATATCTATGGCGTAGAGCCGGCGGAATTGATCGGTTGTACCGTTCATGAGTTTGCCGAGCATGATTACTTGGAGCGGGAGAAGCAAGCCTATCAGGCACTATGGGACGGCAAGGACTGGTTGGAATTTGAAAGCGTCCACCACGACCGCAATGGCGCCTTGCACCACCTGCATTTCAGTGCGGGTGCGCGCAAGGACGATCAGGGTCGGGTGGTGGCCATCAACGGCATTGCGCGCGACATCACCGAGCAAAAGGTCTACGAGCAAAAACTCGCTTACCAAGCTTCACATGATGCCCTTACGGGATTATTCAATCGCAATTACCTGCGGCAGGAACTGGAGCGAACAGTGGCGCGGGCGGCGCGCGGCAACGAGACCGGGGTATTGATGTTCGTCGACCTGGATCAATTGAAGTTTATCAACGACACAATCGGTCACGGCGCCGGAGATAGATTATTGGTCGAGGCGGCGCGCTTGATGAAAAAACATACCCGTGAGAGCGATCTCTTGGCGCGTTACGGCGGCGATGAATTTACCGTCCTGCTTTACGATGTCGATGCCGAGGCCGCACGCAAGGTGGCGGAGAACATGCGGGCTCGCTTCGGCGAATTCAAATTTCTGGAAGGCGGTAATGCCTATTTCCTTACCTGCAGCATCGGCCTGGCACCGATCGATGAGGTCGCGAAATCGGCGGATGAATGTCTGGCCCATGCTGAACGCGCCTGCAAAAACGCCAAGACCCTGGGACGCAATCAAGTGGTGTTCTACGACGGCGTGGCAACCAAGCTCAACGTTGCGCAGGATTCCGCCTGGGTGGATCGTATCAAAATGTTGATGGAGCAGGAAAGCTACCAATTGATCTACCAACCCATCGTCTCCACCAGCACCGGCAGTGTGTACGACTATGAAGTACTGGTGCGTATCGTCGAGAGCGGGGATCAAGTATTAACGCCCGGCGCCTTTTTGCCCACGGCGGAACGTCTGGGATTAAGCCAGCGTATGGATCGCTATGTAGTGGCGAAGTCGATTCGCGAATTGACGCGGTTGCGGGAATCGGGGCAATCGGTACGCTTTTTCATCAATGTGACTGCGGCGGCGATGCGCGACGATGTCTTGCTGTCGAATGTCCGCGACACACTTGCGGCGACCAAATTGGACGCATCGGTCATCTCATTCGAGATAACCGAGACCGCGGCGGTAGCCGATTTGGTGGCCGCCGCCGATTTCATCGATGCCATCAAGGCGATGGGTGCCAGGGTGGTGTTGGAACATTTTGGTCTGGGATTTAGCTCATTTAGCTACCTGAAACATCTGTCTGTGGATGCGCTCAAGATAGACGGTTCTTACGTTCAGGGGCTGATGCAGTCGGTGGTCAATCAAGTGGTGATCAGATCCATCAACCAGGTGGCGCACGCCCTGGGCAAGGTGACGATCGCACCGCTGGTGGAGAACAAGGAAACCTTGATGTTGTTGCGTGACCTCGGTGTCGATTACGTGCAGGGCTATTACCTGGGCCGGGCAGAGAACAGCATCGGGACCGAACGCTATATCAAAACCGCCTTACACTAAGCGTACCCTAGAGGGGCCGCATCTCATTTCGTATGAGCGCCGACGGTGTTCTGCGAAAAATTGTCTATACTTCTAGTCATTCAACGGGTGGTTGATCCATTCTGTGTCATTCACGCTGGACGCGATGGGAAGCGTAACGGGTGTGTCCAGCGTCCCGTCCGGCCAGGTTGTTGTCACGTTGATGTCTAATTGAGGAAGGAGAAGGCCATGGTCAAGCTGGCATTATTCGTTCAGTTGGAAGCCAAGCCCGGGAAGGAGGCGGCGGTGGAAGATTTCCTGCACGGCGGATTGCCCATCGTCCAGCAGGAACCGGGGACTGCCGCCTGGTTTGCGCTGCGCCTTGGACCGCGCCGCTACGGCATTTTCGATGCCTTCCCCGATGAAGCGGCGCGACAGGCCCATCTTAGCGGGCGGGTCGCCGCGGCATTGATGGAGCAGGCCGGCGAACTGCTGGCCAAGCCGCCGATCATCGAAAAGGTTGACGTGCTTGCCGCCAAACTACCGGATTGAGGGCTGCGTTTAAACGGCTTGGAGCTTGGCGTAGGCCAATACCAGCCACTTGCTGCCCACCCCGGCGAAATTCACCTGGACGCGGGCGCTGCTGCCCTGTCCTTCATAGTTGGTGACCACGCCCTCGCCGAAGGTGGGGTGGGCGACATGCTGGCCCAGGCGCAAACCGCCGCTGATCTCGGCGTCCATGGTGCCGGCGCCCAGGGCGGCGGGGCGGGTGACATGGGCGCGCGGCCGGACTTCCCTTAATAATTCCGCGGGCAGCTCACTGAGGAACCGCGAGGGCCGGGGATAGGTTTCGCTGCCGTGCAGGCGGCGGCTCTCGGCGTAGGTGAGGTACAGTTCCCGCCCTGCGCGGGTGATGCCCACGTAACACAGGCGCCGCTCCTCCTCGAGACGACCCTCTTCGGCGATGGACATCTGATGGGGAAACAACCCTTCCTCCACGCCGCAGATGAACACCAAGGGAAATTCCAAACCTTTGGCGGCGTGCAGGGTCATCAGTTGCACGCAATCCTCCCATTGGTTGCCCTGACCTTCACCCGCTTCCAGAGCCGCGTGGGTGAGGAACGCGGACAGGGGATCCAGCTCGCTGTCTTCTTCGCCCTGGAATTGGCGGGCGGCACTGACCAATTCCTCCAGATTCTCGATACGCGCCTGTCCCACCTCGCCCTTTTCCTTGCGGTAATGGTCCAACAGGCCGCTGTGATGGATGACATGTTCCACTTTGTCGCCCAGATCCATGGACGCGGTCTCGGCGGCGAGGCGCTCGATAAGGTCGACGAACCCCTTCAACGCGGTGATGGCGCGTCCCGGCAATTGCAGGGTCTGGATCAATGCCTTGGCGGCGCGGAATAAGGCACGTTGATGCAGGCGCGCATCATCGCGCACGGCGGCAACGGTGCGTTCGCCGATGCCGCGGGTCGGAGTGTTGACCACCCGTTCAAAGGAGGCGTCGTCATCGCGATTGGCCAGCAGGCGCAGGTAGGCGAGGGCGTCCTTGATCTCGGCGCGCTCGAAGAAGCGCAGGCCGCCGTAGACCCGATAGGGCATGCCCACCGCCAGCAAGGCCTCTTCCAGAACCCGCGACTGGGCGTTGGAGCGATAGAGGATCGCCGCCTCGTTGCGGCGATTGCCCGCCTCGACCCAATGACGCAGGCGCTCGACGATGAAGCGCGCCTCGTCCAACTCGTTGAAGGCGGAGTAAAGCAGGATGGGATCGCCCTCGTCGCCGCGGGTCCATAACTCCTTGCCGAGACGGCCGCTGTTGTGGGCGATCAAGGCGTTGGCTGCGTCAAGGATGGTGCGCGTCGAGCGGTAATTCTCCTCCAGACGCAAAACCCGGGTGCCGGGGAAATCCTTGCTGAAGCGTTGGATGTTTTCGATGCGCGCCCCCCGCCAGCCATAGATGGACTGGTCGTCGTCGCCGACCGCGAACAGG
>CAYWIQ010000183.1:0-5397 GCA_964458405.1 uncultured Chromatiaceae bacterium | reverse complement strand
AGGGGGCGATGCCCCGCACTACCTCCCGGAATCCCTGGGTGGGCACCACCAACAACACATCGCCTGCGGTACGTATTACGTGGTCTATATCGTGATGGACGTTCAACGGTTGGGGGAAAGGCACCTCGGCCAAATAACGGCGATTACACCGCACCGCCGCCATCTCCGCCGCCTGAGCGGCATCTCGCGCCCATAACAAGGTCTGGCGGCCGTTCCCCGCCAATAACACCGCCAGCGCCGTTCCCCAGGAGCCGGCGCCGCACACCGCAATAGTAGATTGAGGGTTATCCATCCCAATAGCCACCCTGGCTTACCCTTGCAGGAAACGTCCTACAGGTTTCTATACCAGTACCGAGGCTGCGGGCGACGTCAATGTGTACTTTCGCCCGTCTGTTGGGCCTGACCTTGCTCCAGATGCTGACGGTACAGGATTTCGAAGTTTATCGGAGAAATTAACATTTGCGGGAAGCCACCGCGGGTCACCACATCAGAAACCACTTCTCGCGCATAGGGAAACAATACCTGCGGACAGGTGCTGCCGGTCATAAACGCCAATTGCGCCTCGTCGTAACCGGTTAGGTTGAAGATCCCCGCCATTTGCACCTCGACGAGAAGGGCGGTTTTGTCCTTCAACTTGGCGGTTACCGTAACCTCTAAAATCACTTCATGGGTATCCTCGCTCAACTGAGACGCCTTGTTATTCAAATGAACATTGACATCGGGATCCCATTTTTCCAGGAATATCTGGGGGGAGTTTGGCGTCTCGAATGAGAGGTCTTTTACGTAGATTTTCTGCAAAAAAAATTGTGGCTGTGATTCCGCCATATTGAATATCCTCCCCCGTAGGCTCTAGCTTGAAAGGTTCAAAGTATCGATAATCCCATAACAACGTTTCAGTTTGTTAACGCGCTGGTAACCGTCACCGAAACAAAAGTTTCCCTATGTCACTTGACCGTTGGCAAATCGGCGCTTTTCCACGCCATCATGCCACCGCTCAACTTATATACACGTTCAAACCCTTGACCGCGCAAAACGGAACTGGCTTGGGCCGAGCGTTGCCCCGAGCGACAATACACGATTAACGGCTGGCTTTTGTAGGACTCAAGCTCGGCCAAGCGCTTTTCGATCACCCCATAGGGTATGTGCAAGGCATTGAGAATATGCCCTTCACTAAATTCCTTATCTTCGCGCACGTCTAGCGGCACCCCGGCCTCATGATTGATGAGCCGCACCGCTTCCTGCGGCTTAATTTCCTTAAAACCCAATAGCTTACGCTTATAGGCGTCCATCACCAACAACGCTATGATCACCACCAGGGCCAACACCAGCAGCCAGTGGCGAACAACAAAGTCACCTAAATGTGTCATAGATCTTTCACTGAGCGATACTGACTGAGATCACGCGCGTCACGATAAGACTTCGGTGGCCCCGAATCTGGCGAGAAGCCGGTTATTCCGGTTGCATCACCACGGCCATGTCGTGATGCCCGCAAAAGACCTCTCGCATCATGCCGATTAGGCGCAGCATGCGTGTATCACCGACCCGATAGTAGACCCGATTGGCGTGCTTCCGAGTGACCAAAATCCCCTTCTCGCGCAAGATCCCCAAATGTTGGGAAATATTGCTCTGGGACGTGCCGACGATATCGACGATATCTTGCACGCTAATCTCACCCCCCCCCAGGGCACACAAAATCTTCAAGCGCAGGGGATGTGACATCGCCTTCAGAGAACGCGCCGCCAACTCGATATCGTGATCTTCGGTAGGCAAGGCGGTAGTTACGTCGTCCATCAATAACCTCAGCGGTTGTAATGAGTCGACTAGGTCTACCATCCGTTGCAAACCTGATCCCAATGCTGTCTTTAAACGCGAAAGATTATACAATTAGCCGCTGAATGAGGAAACTTAAGATTGCACCGACCCTGGATCCGCCCGCGAGACATGGTTACGACCGCCAAATGCAGCGGCCGGCAAAATGATCGTTCTCGGATCATCTACGACATACCTGGCAAACTATGAGCAAACTAACTGGTAAACCTGCGGTTTTAATCGTGCTTGATGGTTGGGGTTACAGCGAACGCCGTGAGTCCAACGCCATCCTCAATGCCGAAACACCGGTTTGGAACCGGTTATGGAGCGACTGCCCTCATATGTTGATCCGCTGCTCAGGCACCGACGTTGGACTACCGGCTGAGCAAATGGGCAACTCCGAGGTGGGGCACCTCAATCTGGGTGCGGGGCGGGTAGTGTATCAAGAATTCACGCGCATCAGCCGCGCCATCAAGAGTGGGACGTTCTTCACCAACCACACCCTCACCCACGCCGTGGACCAAGCTGTCACCGCCGACAAGGCAGTGCACATACTGGGTTTGCTATCACCGGGCGGTGTCCACAGCCATGAGGCGCATATCCAGGCCATGACCAAGCTGGCGGTGGAACGTGGTGCAAAGCGTGTTTACGTGCACGCCTTCCTCGACGGACGCGACACCCCGCCCAAGAGCGCCACTACCTCGCTCCAGGCGATGCAGAATACCTTCGATCAATTAGGGCGCGGACGCATCGCCTCCATCATCGGGCGTTACTATGCCATGGACCGCGATCACCGTTGGCCGCGTATCCAAGCCGCCTATGACCTGCTCACTCAAGGGAAAGGCCACAGCGCTACCGACGCCATCACCGCCTTGGATATGGCCTATGCGCGCGGGGAAAGCGACGAATTCGTGGAGGCTACCGCCATCGTACCGCCCGGCGAGCAACCGGCAACCATCGGCGACGGCGATGCGGTTATCTTCATGAATTACCGCTCAGACCGGGCACGGCAGATCACCCGGCCGTTCATCGAAGATGACTTTTCCGGCTTTGAGCGCGAGGCCATCCCCCGTCTCAGCACCTTCGTCAGTCTGACCGAATACAACGAGCACTTTCACATCCCGGTAGCCTTCCCCCCCGAGCGGTTGCGCAATACCTTCGGAGAATACATCGCCAACCTGGGCCTGCATCAACTGCGTATCGCCGAAACGGAGAAATACGCCCATGTCACATTCTTCTTCAACGGCGGCGTCGAACAACCTTACGCCGGCGAAGACCGCATCCTGGTGCCTTCACCTAATGTCGCCACCTACGACCTCAAACCCGAGATGAGCGCCCCCGAGGTGACGGACAAGCTGGTGAACGCTATCGAAAGTGGCCAATACGACGCCATCATCTGCAATTATGCCAACCCGGACATGGTAGGCCATACCGGCTCCTTCGACGCCGCCGTCAAGGCCATTGAGGTGATCGATCACTGCCTGGGTCGCTTGGTGGCGGCGACGCAAAAGACCGGCGCCGAACTCCTCATCACCGCCGACCACGGCAACGCGGAACAGATGCGCGACGATACCGTTAACCAGGCCCACACCGCCCATACCTGCAATCTGGCTCCTTTTATATATGTGGGACGCCCCGCCGAAACGGTTCGGCCGACCGGCAGCTTAGCGGACATCGCGCCTACCATGCTCTACGCCATGGGCATCGATAAACCCGCGGAAATGAGCGGGCAACCCTTGATCAAGCTCAAAGATCATTGACGGCCCAGGCAGCCAAGGAGCACGGCGGAAATTTGAAGCACTTCACCCGGTACATCCTTGTCGTCACGGGCCTGATTTTACTGGGCTCGAACCCTACAATCGCCGCGACTGCGGCAAGCAGCGCGGAGGCCAAGGCCAAAGAGGCAGAACTAAATCGCTTACGCCACACCATTCAAGAATTGAGCGACAATCTCGGTACACTGCGCAGCAGACATCGGAGCGAGCGAACCAAGCTTCATTCGCTCAACCACAAAATCCACAAACTGAACCATTCTCTTCACAATCTCGAGGCAAAACACCGTCAACAGGCCGACCGGCTGGATCAATTGCAAGAACAGAAACAGGCCGATAAACAACTATTGACCCGGCAACAACAAACCTTGTCTAAACTGTTGCGCGCCGCCTATATGCTGGGTCAGCAAAGCCCGCTCAAGATATTACTCAATGCGACGGAACCCGCGACGTTGGAACGCAGTCTGAAGTACTACGATTATTTTTACCGCAGCCGCGCGGACCAGATCGCAGACATCAATAAGACGTTGGTCAATCTGGACAATCTGGAGCAAAGCATCGAAGCAAAACAGCATGAATTGGATTCCCTGGCCGATCATCAACGCAGCAAACGGGAAGCTTTACAAAAATCCCGGCGCGAAAGAAATCAGCTCCTAACCCAACTCAACCGAGACATCCAAGATACCGAACAGCGACTTGCCCGGCTGAAGGAAGACGCCCAATCCCTGCAGGATCTGGTAAAACGCCTGGGTCGAGCCCTGAAGAAAATACCCGGGCCTTCCGGTTCCGTGAAATTCGCCCACTTGAAGGGACGATTGCCCCTTCCTGCGGCCGGCGCCATCACCGCCCGGTTTGGCGCCTCGCGCAAAGTGGGCAAATTAAAGTGGCAAGGCATCGTGATCAACGCAGCGGACGGTTCCGATGTCAAGGCGATCGCCGCAGGTCGCGTGGTCTTCGCCGATTGGCTGCGCGGATTCGGATTATTGATGATCCTTGATCATGGTAACGGTTACATGAGCCTCTACGGCTATAACCAAGACCTGCGCAAGAATGTCGGCGACACGGTCAATGCCGGCGACGTCATCGCCACGGTCGGCAATAACGGCGGGCATAATCAATCGGGCCTGTATTTTGAAATCCGTCACCAAGGCACGCCGGTCAATCCGCTACACTGGTGTCGGAAGCCATAAGGTCGATAATAGCCATAACCCTTGTAAATGGATTCAGATAGCTTGTATCCTCTAGCGCTTAATTCTGGCCCTTGGGAGGCCATGGAGTCATTACATGAAAGATAGTAAACGTAGTTTTCTTGTCCTTTTTGTCGGCGTAGTCCTCGGTGTTTCCATCGCCATCGGACATGGCGTATGGGCGGACCGCAGCAACGACGCAACCGACACCAGCATCCCCTTGGACGATTTGCGCGCCTTCACGGATGTCTTTTCCAAGATCAAGAGCGACTACGTCGAAAAGATAAGTGATAAAAAGCTGTTGGAATACGCCATCAGCGGTATGTTGTCCAACCTGGATCCCCATTCCGCCTATCTGGACGCGGACGCTTATAAAGAACTGGAATTCGGCACCACCGGTGAATTCGGCGGTCTGGGCATGGAAGTCACCATGGAGAACGGCTTCATCAAGGTCATTTCACCGATTGACGACACACCCGCGGATAAGGCCGGCCTGCTTTCCGGCGATGTGATCATTCGCTTGAATGACACGCCGGTCAAGGGCATGACGCTTAAGGACGCAGTGGACATGATGCGCGGCAAGCCCGGCACCGATATTACCCTTACCGTCATCCGCGAGGGTGTGGAAA
>CAYWIQ010000182.1:0-5452 GCA_964458405.1 uncultured Chromatiaceae bacterium | reverse complement strand
ATGATTGCGGCTGCCCGGTTTGATTTGTTGTCTGTATAGAATTTAGACAATATGTACTTAGGGCCTGTTAACCCTATCGATACCGCGGCATGAATAGGGTTAACAGGCCCTAATCTGTAATTTGGCGCGTGATTAATTTAGTACATCTTTGATTACTGATTGGCGATGGTGGTGCGACGCCGCCGCCATCCGGCCAGCAACAACGCCAGCGCCCACGGCCCCAGCAAACCGCCACCGCCGCTGCTGGTAACGGGCGTGCTGCTGGAAAAGATTTCCGAATAGGCGATGCCAACTGCCAGGGCATGGTTGTTGCCGGGAGCGACGCCGCCCACGATGAGATCGGTTTCGGATGACTGGTTGTCGCTGGCTGGCGCGGTGTTGCGCACGTTGAGGGTGTCGCCGTTTCGCACCCAGCCCGTTTCGCCGGTATAGGTGGTGGAACCGTTCTTGGCATATTCGCCCCCCCGCACAATCACCGGCACGCTGATGTCAC
Organism: uncultured Chromatiaceae bacterium; assembly: GCA_964458405.1. Lineage (GTDB taxonomy): Bacteria > Pseudomonadota > Gammaproteobacteria > DRLM01 > DRLM01 > JARRQJ01. The sequence goes on along the minus strand of CAYWIQ010000182.1, from coordinate 4,959 downwards.
TGCCCAAACCGGCAACCGTGATCATGTTGGAAGTCTGCACACTGCCCTTTTCGACGCCGGCGAGGTCAGTGAAGGTGAATGCATCCGGCGTCGTGTCCCAGGATCCGTCGTCGACGGTATAACGCGCAACCAATGAAACATTACTGGTAGTAGGGCCGATAGCGGAGCCCGCCACTACCAATTTGTCGTCTGGCTGCACAGCGACAGCGTAGGCCACATCACCGGTTGAAAAGGCATCTATGCGGGAACCTTCCACAGCGCCGTTGGCATCGACACGAACGAGCGCCACTTTGGAGGGATTGTCGGTATAACCGGCCGCTAGAATCTTGCCGTTGGGCTGCAACGCCAGCGCATTGATGCCATTGATATTGGAAGTTGGCTTGTAGATCAACTTACCGCCGGCGGCGAAGCCGCTGTCCAAACTGCCGTCGGCATTGTAACGAACCAAGGCCATACTGCTAGTGGTGCTCCCAGATATGCCGCCCAAAACAATCTTGCCGTCGGGCTGTATCACTACCGCATTGGCCCCGTCGCCGACACTGGAGCCTAGATCGGTGGTGACTGTGCCCGGCTGCGGACTGCCGCTACCAGACGGATTGAAGGTGGTATCAAGCACGCCGTCCGTGGTGTAACGCGCCACGATAAAGTCCGCATCACCGGTGGATTTGTAGGCGGAGGCGATGACGATCTTGCCGTCGGCTTGAAGGGCAAGGGAGACCTTCCCTTGAAGGACGTTCCCCAGCGCAGTAATCACCCTACCGTTGCTGCCGAAGCCGGTGTCGAGATTACCATCGCTGTTGTAACGAACGAGGGCATAGTCGTAGCCCCCACCGGAATTTCTAGTGATGCCCGACACCAGCAATTTGCCGTCGGATTGCAGTGCGATGCAGTCACCCTGTTCGAACGTTCCGCCAAGGTCCGTGGTCACCTTACCGCCGGCGCCGAAACCGCTGTCCAGGGAACCGTCACTGTTGAAACGGGCCAGGGCGAGATCGTAGGCCGAGGTGGCGTCGGCAACGAAATAGCCTGTCACCACGACTTTGCCGTCCGGCTGCACCACCGCACTCTTTGCGCGGGAGGTCCCGGCATTGAAGTGCGCCGTAGCCGTCCCTGTCCCACTGAAACCGGTATCCAAGGCGCCGTTGGTATTGTAGCGCCACACCACCATGTCGTTGTTGCCGCCGACAAAGAAGGCGGATCCGGCGGCGACGATCTTATCGTCCGGCTGTATCGCCACGGCATAAGCGGTGGTGCCGCTCGTGCCCAGGACACTACCAGTGGCATTGAAACTGGTGTCGAGATTTTCAATCTGCGACGCAATCGCCGCCGCCGGCGCGATCATTAGGCTGACTAAAAATGCCAAAGGGGCGAAAGCAAGCGGCATTAACGACTGAATCACTACTAGGACCTCCACCTGTAATTACTGAATTTGAGTTGCGTCATTATATTTACATTGTTTGCGACACGCACACTAACATGAATGGTATGGCTTGGGATATGTAGTGGCGAATTTGTTGCACGTAAGGGATGTCCGTGACTTATAGCGAGAAACACTGCGTCATTCCCGACGCAACGCAGCCGCGCGCGCATTTAAACTCCTTGGATTCCGGCGTTCGCCGCAATGACAAAGTATAAAATGAGACTGGCAACGGCCCATAGATTGGGGCCGTATCCGGATCGCGAACTATCGGCTAAGGAGACGCGGCGGACTTCAGCATAACCGGATTGAGTTCCACCCGGCCTTCTTCGTCCGTCAAAGCGATCTGAGCGTCCTGTATGGTGCATTGCAGGCGCATGGTACGCCGCGCCAATTGCTCCAGGGCCTGGGTTTCCTCCGACGGCAGATTGACGACGGTGAGGTTGGCAAGGCGTTCGAGCTTGTTGTGGTTTTGCTGCCACCAGAGGTCGGCGCTACGGCCGCCGTAGCTGTAGACCATCACCCGCGCGCTGCGGGCACACGCCTTGCGAATATCTTTTTCATCGGGCAGGCCCACGTCTATCCACAGCTCGATGGCGCCGGTGAGATCCTTGCGCCACAATGCCGGTTCATCATCGGTACTCAGACCCTTACCGAACACCAAGGCATCGTCGGCGTTGAGCGCGAAGGCCACCAACCGCACCATCATGCGCTCGTTGGTCTCCGAAGGATGTTGGGCGATGGTGAGGGAATGATCGTGATAATAGTGCCTATCCATATCGGCGATGCTGAGATCGGCTTTGAAGACGGTCGCTTTGAGGGCCATGGGGTTTTTATTCGCTCGCCAGGTTACGTCAGTTATAACGCCATTGGGAATTTATCTCGACGCCATGATATCCGAAATGGCATGGCCGCGTGGAACTTTCGAGGTTATTAAAACCCCATCCCCCTCCCGACCTCCCCCTTGAAGGGGGAGGAGGACAAGTGACGTAGCTTGTTGGTTATGGTGAACACGATAACAACCAGCAACGTAGTTTCTTATTATTCCCTCCCCTTCAAGGGGAGGGTTAGGGTGGGGATAGGGTGCTTTATTTGAGAAAGGTAAACTGAATGTAATGGGCAGAAGTAGAAATTCCGTCGTGCTAACCGTGTTTACGCTCGGGGATATCGATCAGGCTCTGCTCGAACTCGGCAATGGGCACCGGCCTGCCGAATAGGTATCCCTGAAAATTCTCGCAACCGTATTGTTCCAGCATACGATGTTGTTCGGCGGTTTCCACACCCTCGGCGATGACCTCCAGGCCTAGGGTCTGCCCCATCTTGATGATGGTCTGAATAATCACTTCATCATTTTTATCGACTGCGATGTCACGCACGAAACTTTGATCAATCTTGATTTGGTTGAGCGGCAGTTTCTTAAGGTAGGCCAATGATGAGTAGCCGGTGCCGAAATCGTCCAGCGCAAACAAAATGCCGATCTCACGCAGGCGGCGCATCTTATCGATGGATTGTTCGATGTTATCGAGAAAGATGCTTTCGGTGAGTTCCAATTCCAGGCGAGTGGGATCGATGCCGGACTTGGCGATGATCTGCATGACTTGTTCAACGAAATTATCCTGACGGAACTGCTTGGCGCTGATGTTGACCGATAACTTGAGATCTCGAGTGGCTTCATGTACCTCCCAGGCACGCAATTGCCTGCAAGCCGCTTCCAAAACCCAAGCGCCCACCGGCAGAATCAAACCGCTCTCCTCGCACAGCGGAATGAATTCACCCGGCGACACCCGACCGCGCTCGGGATGATTCCAGCGCAGCAATGCCTCGGCGCCCAAGGCCCGTCCGCCCTTACCGATCCGCAGCTGATAGTGCAATTCAAATTGGTCCAGGTGGATAGCCTTGCGAATATCTTCCTCGAGCTTGACGCGTTTTTCGAAGGCGGCTTGCATCAGCGGGTCGAAGAAGCGCACCGTGCCACGCCCGGCCTTTTTGGCCTGATACATGGCCATGTCGGATCGCTTGAGCAGTTCATCGCTCTTGTCCTCTTGACCGTGGAACAGCACCACGCCAATACTGGCCGTGCCGTTGTATTCGCGGTCATTGATGAAATAGGTCTTGGATAAGCTCTGCAGAATGCGATCACTGGTAACCTTGGTGTGGGCTGCGGCCTGGTCGCGGTCCATTCCAATCTCTTCGAGTATCACTATAAATTCGTCGCCGCCGGGCCGAGAGATGGTATCGGTTTCGCGCAACACCGCCCCCAGGCGCTGCGCCACAATCTGCAGCAGCTGGTCACCGTATTCGTGGCCCTTGGTATCGTTGATGGTCTTGAAGTGATCGAGGTCGATGAACAACAGCGCGCCATAGGTCTTGTTACGGGCACTGACCGCCCGGGCCCGTTCCAGCCGTTCGTGGAGCAGGCGCCGATTGGCCAACCCGGTCAGTGAATCATAATAGGCGAGATAGGCCACTTTTTCCTCGGCGCGGGTACGTTCGGTGATGTCGACCACCGCGCCCACGGTACGTACCGGATGGCGCGCCTCCCCTTCTCCCTCGAAGGTGGTCTGAGAACGGGTCATCACCCAGCGCACCTGGCCATCCGTTCGGATGATGCGGTGCTGAATATCAAAGACTCCGTCACCCTTGGGATCATGGGCCTTGAGGATGTCGGCTTTGACCCGGTCCCGATCTTCGGGATGCATGTAATCCAAGATCAGTGGGATAGTGATGACTTCGTCCTTGCCTACACCGTATATGATCCGATGTTCGGTGGACCAATAGATGGTATCGGCGACATGGTCATGGTCGAAGATGCCGGTTTGTGCAATGCGGGTAGCCTGGTGGAGTCGCCCTTCACTCTCGCGCAAGGCGGCATCGGCGCGCCGCCTATCGCTGAGATCGCGGGTAAAGGAAATACCGTATTCCTTGTTTTGGTAACTGACATAGTTAGTGCTCACTTCGACGGGAAACACGCTGCCGTCCTTACGTTTATGCAGGGATTCGAAACTCCGGCTCTGGCACTGGCGCAGGCTGTCCATACGTACCGACCAGTCTTTAGGTTGTATATTCGGATCGAAGTCCCAGACGTGCATTCCCAATAATTCATCGCTGTTATAGCCCAGGTTGCGACAGGACTGATCATTGACCTTGATGACCCTGCCGTCCATGTTTATCCAGAATACCGCGTCACTGCTGCGATCCACGGCGATCTGGGTCAGCATCAAGGCCTCTTCCACCCTTTTTCGTTCGCTGATATCGCGCACCACGCTGAAGATGCAATTGTCGCCGTCCAGCTCGATCGCCCGTGCGCTCACTTCCATGGGAATGACCACACCGTCCTTACGCGCGTTGGCAGTCTCGAACACCGCATGGCCCAGATCGAATACATCCTTAAGCCGGGCGGGCACCAATTTGGCATAATCAGGCGGGACTATCTTGGAGATGTGTTCACCCACCAATTCTTCGCGGCTATAACCCAGACGCTCGTAGGCCGTACGATTGAGATCTTTGATAACGCCATCCGGGGTAAGGATGATCAGGCCATC
>CAYWIQ010000181.1:0-5524 GCA_964458405.1 uncultured Chromatiaceae bacterium | reverse complement strand
TCCGGGATAATCGGTTAGGCGCAATAATGCTGTTTCCAGTGATGGTTTATAAACTGGTTGGCCAATCTCGTTACCGAACGGCTTAAGCAGCATTCGTCGCCCATAAAGCTTGTTCCCTTCCACAGCGACATGGCCTAATTTGCCTTCCAAAATCTTGACAACCACATCTCCATTGACGACCTTTTGCTCAGGAACATAGGCCTGCGCCAATATAAATCCCCTCGCCCTATAGTAATTTGTTATATCTCTGGCAATAGACTCCAATAACCCCAAGGTTAATTCTCTATTCACCGTAACGACTTTGGAGTTTCGCTTGTGCGGGGTATTTTCGACCACGCCGGGAGGTATTGATGCTTTTTTGCCTCGGGTTCGATATTTCTCAACCACCTGACGAATGCCCTGCAAGTGGACACCGGCTTTCGGCTGCTCGGTCACACCTTGCAGTATGATTGCGCGCACATAGGTACTTTCCCCTTCATCACCTTTAGGCTTCTTGTCCTGGGAGGGAATCAAATCAAAGAGATAATATTGGTCTTCACGCTTAGGCTGGGGACGTGGCTTAACCCGCTCGGGTTCGACCCCGCCGGGGGTGGCGCTGGGAGGCAAATTGATCGAATTCGCAGCTGAGGCTGCATAACTAATAAAAGCGCAAAAAATTGCGGCAAAAAAACGCGTGACTAACACTACTTCTTCTTTCTTAGACATATTATGTGCAGCAAATTTTAACTTTTCAGTTTGTTATCGACATGACCGCTTGAGAGTGTAATCAATCCCATCCCATCCTGCTTCCTAGACACCGGCCTCTCCCGCAACAACAAAGTAACCGCGCATAAACTGCGGCTTTCATTGGCTTCCGAGAAAATTCCTAACCCAGGAGGGCGTGAGAAGGCAAGACGATGTAAACTTATCAAATACCCGTAAAAATCTTTCCACAATAATATGTTATGGAGAATCCTCGAACCATAACAATGTGGGCAAACGCCCGTGATTTGAACCCAACTTCACTAGGCAAACAGTAGATCTTCACGTCCTACTTAAGATTGCGCCCGCTAACAAGCTCTCTAAAAGCTCTCGCAACCGAGCAACATCGCGTCCTGATTAGATAGCATTTGGAAATAATAGACATTTTTTCGAAATCGCCCTCGCAGCCGCCCTCGGCTGGCATCACTCACCTCACATGGAATTCCGTGAATTCGACACCATTTGGGCAAGGTGGTTCGCGGCGTTCAAGCTAGCAAGGTTTGGGATCGAGTCTTAACTCAGATAAATACCCGATGCCTTTTACTTGTATACCTTGCGTTTGAACAGATCATTGCGGCGACTGACCAACCGGTCTAGAAACAGCAATCCATCGAGATGATCCATTTCATGCTGTACTGCCCGCGCCTCAAAACCTTCACAGTAAAACTGCCGGCGTGTACCTCGTTCATCACGGGCTTCGAGGGTAATGCGTTCAGCTCGAATAACGTTGCCGGTAAAATCGGGAACGGAAAGACAGCCCTCCCGCCCCACGGCAAACCCTTCCCAATCGGTGATTTCAGGATTTATCAAAACCATGTGGCCATGATTGGGATTTTTCGGCTTGGTGGAGATATCAACGATGACAATCCGCTGGCTTCTGCCGACCTGCGGCGCGGCGATGCCCACGGCACCCGGCCCGGCAAGCCGCGTTTCCTCCAAATCGGCGATGAAGGTTCGCAACGCATCGTCAAACTGTCCCACCGGCTGGGCAATTTGTTCGAGGCGCGGGTCAGGATAAGTCAGGATTTCTAATACCGCCATGCATTATCCCACCATGGTTTCGATCGGATAAAGCTTGGCCTCGATACCGTCCCCGGCCTTAACTACCTCCAATGCAGAACGTAATGGTTCAATCCCCTCGGATGCTTTCCCTTCTATATGCATAATGTAGATAGGTCGGTCCGTGGTCCCGCCGACATCCGATTCCAGGTTGAGGATATGGAAACCCGCCCCGGAAAGAACATTGGCGACCCGGGCGACGATGCCGGCGCGATCGGCGCCGAAAACGGAGATACGCACATCAGGAACGACATGCTCGTGTAGATGTCCCTCGATCTGATCAAGATGCATATGCAGATCCAAAGACTCCATCACCGGCCCCAAAATCTGCTCAAGGGATTTCAGGTTACCCTCATGCTGCACCATGAGCATGATGGTGAAATTACCCCCCAAGCGCATCATGGAGGCCTCTCCAAGATTACAGCCCCCTTCATACAAAGCCGAGGTCACATGGGCGACAATGCCCGGGCGATCCTGACCCACCACCGTCAACATATACCAGTTTTTCATCCCGCTTTCTCCCGCATAAGGTGGTTTATCTTCTCAATGTAGGATGCTGTCCGCAATATAAATTGTTAGCACGCCGCCCATGATCAGGGCAATCGGCCGCAAGGTGGCGGTAAGCTCCATGCGACGGTGCAGCCAGGGGATCAAATCGGCCATGGCAACATTTTGGACTCTTGGAAAACCGCCGTGCAGCTGTCCCGCTAAAATGCCGTAAAAGGCGCGTCCGCCATTGCTCAGGCGCCAATAAAATCGCCGCCGCGGGACCACACTGAGAGCACCGACCATTAGACTAAACAAGATAATCCAGACTAGGAGATCCAAGACTAATCTTCGTCTCGGTTCTCAATTGTCACGGGCTTCGAGCCAAACCAGACTGGCCATACGTCCGGTCACGCCATCGCGACGATAGGAATAAAAACGTTCCCTGTCGGTCACCGTGCACCACTGACCGCCATACACTCCTGTAACGTGCACGCGCGCCAGCCGCTGACGCGCCAGCAAATAAATATCGGCCAACCATCTTCCCGTTGGTAAAGGTACGAATGCGGCTTCCGTCTGCGCATCCTCCGCCATAAAGGCGTCTCGTACGTCGTCACCCACCTCAAACGCCTTGGGACCAATGGCCGGTCCCAACCAGGCCCATAACTGCGAACCGCTACAATGTAGACCACGCACGCAATTTTCTATCACGCCGCCCAGCAAACCCCGCCAGCCGGCATGCACCGCTGCCACCCGCGTTCCTGCTTTGTCGCACAACAACAGCGGCAGACAATCGGCGCTCAATACCGCACAGGCGATACCGGATCGAGCGACAACACTGGCATCGGCCGCACAATCCGGTTTGACGGTAGCGGCGTCCACTACCGTCGTCCCATGAACCTGGCGCAACCACAGCGGTTGCGCCGATGAATGCAGTGCGGCCAATAGACGGAGACGATTCTCAATGACATGGGCGGGATCGTCACCCACATGTTCTGCCAGGTTCAAGGACGCAAAGCTGCCTTCGCTGACGCCGCCGCCCCGGGTCGTGGTGCAGGCACGCACCCACGGCGGCGCCGGCCATTCCGGTACCAGCCAGTTCACCTGATGCCTTTCAGGATTCGGGGGCGGCATCGGCGCGTAACACCTCCAACAGTTGGTGCATATCGTTTGGTAACGGGGCCTCCCATTGCATAGCCGCGCCAGTATCGGGATGGATTAAACCCAGCCTGCCGGCGTGCAAGGCCTGGCGTTTGAAGCCGCGCAACGCCTCCTGTAGTTCGATGCTGCAACCGGCGGGCAGGCGCACACGACCGCCATAAGTGGGGTCACCAACCAGGGGATGGTGAAGATAGGCCATGTGCACCCGGATTTGATGAGTACGCCCCGTTTCAAGATTCACCGTGACAGAGGTGTGATGGCGGAACCGCTCCACTACCCGGTAATGGGTGACGGCCTCTCGTCCTCCCACCACCACCGCCATACGCGTGCGCTCCGTGCGATGGCGGCCGATCGGCGCCTCCACACTGCCGCCGGCGGTCATCACCCCGATAACGATGGCCATATACTCACGTTTCACCGTACGTGCCTGGAGTTGTTCTACCAACTTCTTATGCGCCGCCAGGTTTCGGGCCACCACCAACAGGCCGCTGGTATCCTTATCCAGTCTGTGTACCACACCCGCCCGGGGGACATTTGCCAATTCCGGCGCATGATGCAGCAAGGCATTGACAAGCGTGCCTTCGCGATTACCGGCGCCGGGATGTACCACCAAACCAGGCGGCTTATTGAGCACGATGATCGCGCTGTCTTCATAGACGATATCCAGCGGCAGGACCTCGGCGCGCCACGCCGTTTCTGCCTCTTCCGTGGCCATCATCTCGATGCGTTCCCCGCCCCATACCTTGTCACGTGTCCGCAGCGAACGCCCATCCACCGTCACGTGCCCGGCGCGCACCCATTGCTGCAGCCGGCTACGGGAATAGTCCGGAAACAATTGCGAAAGAACCTGGTCCAACCGCTGACCGGCCGCGTCAGCCGGAACCATGGCCGCAAGCTGTCGGATATTACTCTGTTCGGAACTCACGGGCTTCATGCGTATCCTGATGACGAAAAGGCAAGTATAATGCCGAACCGCCGGATGTAACCCGAAATTTCCAGAGCCATCCGGGTCTTCTAAGATGCCGCGGCAGCCGTCATATGCCGGTCAGCCCGGCATACGGCGCTATAACGGCCAACGAACCAAACAGGAATCACCGTCAACAAATGTACCGCCTCCTCGCTTTAATTTCCCTCATACTGTCGCTTTCCGCGTGTTCGTTTTTCCACAAGCTCGATGACGACCCGGACAAATGGTCCGCGAAACGATACTATCAAGAAGCACAACAGGCGTTGAATTCCGGTGATTTCAAACTGGCGGTGGACCGTTTCGAGGGCCTGATCTCCCATCACCCCTTCGGCCCCTACGCCCAGCAGGCTCAGCTGGATCTCGCCTATGCCTATTACAAGTATGACGAAGCGGATTCAGCCATCGCCGCCGCCGATCAATTTATCAAACTCTATCCCCGTAACGCCCATGTCGATTACGCCTACTATATAAAAGGATTGGCACGTTTTCCAAAACCCAGGTTCATGGAGAAAAGCTTCTCACTGGATATGGCGCAACGCGACCCGCGAACCGCCCGCGAATCTCTGCAATCTTTCCAGGAGTTAACCCGGCGCTTCCCTAACAGCCGTTATGCCGCCGACGCGGTGCAACGTATTATCTATTTACGCAACGACCTGGCTCGGGGAGAAATGTACATCGCCAATTTCTACATGCACAAAGGTGCCTATGCGGCTGCGGCCAATCGCGCCAAATACGTCGTGGATCATTATGACCGAACCCCTTCCGTGCCCAACGCCCTGGCGCTAATGGCCAAGGCCTACGACCATCTTGGGATGCCCGCCCTGGCGGAAGATGCACTCCGCGTATTGAAGCTCAACTTCCCGAGCCACTCCAAAGCTGCCGTAACGAACCCTTAACAGCGACACGCCGAGGCGAACTGCGGCGCAATAAACTTGGATGACGAAAGGACCGCGCTTTAAATGGCGTCATTGCCTTCTTCACCGGTGCGGATGCGCAGAACTCTATCGACAGTAGAAATGAATATCTTACCGTCGCCGATCTTCCCGGTTCGGGCGGCCTGGGCAATGGCCTCCACCGCGCGCTCAACCTGGTCTTCCTGCAAAACCACCT
>CAYWIQ010000180.1:0-5526 GCA_964458405.1 uncultured Chromatiaceae bacterium | reverse complement strand
AGCAACACACGCCCGGCAGGTGTATCGATCACGCCGCTCACCATACCTGAAATCCCTTTGGCGAATACGACCTGTAGATCTTCGCGGCCTTGCACATGACCTTCCCAACGGGTGACGGCACCGGCGGGATCCACGACCCGAGTACGATCATGCACAACGGCAAGTTCACCCAATCGCGGCAAAACAAGTTCATGCTTAGAATTGGTGGTAGCAGCGAAGAGTGCGTCGCCATCCAACGAAATTGGCTCCAGATAACCACTGGGAATAGCGGCAATGGAAGTGGTAACGTCGGAATAGGATTCAAGTAGCGCGGCCGGTTTCCCGGCCGCCGCTGCCTGCGCGTTCAATACGGCCAGTATCGTCGCCGCCAACACCTGCGAAATAAGCTTTCTCATGCCACCCTCCGGATCGACCCCTCAGTAGAGGCGGGTCACCGGGTGGGGGCTTTCAAAACCAATATCGCGGAGATGCTTCCAGCCGTAATGGCTGCGTGGCTTTTGGTTTGTCGGCAATCCCGCTGTCTTGGAGCTTGCGCCCTTTAGACCGGTAACTTTGCGCCCCCGCCTTTCGATCGGGTTTGCCTTTTACGATTTCCAAATTTTCTGCTTCGTGAAAATTATCGGGATAGCCGTTTGTTGCTTAAGCGAATTTAAGCAATAAACCGATATTTATTTTTCACTTTGTGGCTTCCGTCACAGTTTGCGCCAGTCACGCAAAGGTCAAGGCGAGTCATTCCTCACAACCAACTGATGAGCAGATCTAATACCCTAGAATTTACGCTGAACCCAAGCAATGGACTGATTCCCTTGCAAGTGTCTGATGGGGATAATTAAAGATAGATGCAAAGCGTAAACCCAAAGGTTGGGACTTCAAATTGAGTATTGCTGTTCAGGCATCTTTCCATCGCGGGAGGTATTCAGTAACCGGGTAAATTCCCCAACGGCCATAGGCTTGCCCAACAAGAAACCCTGTATCTGATCACAGGACAATCCTCTGAGCTTCTGCAACTGCGAATCCGTTTCAACACCCTCGGCGACCACTTCCATCTGTAAGGCATGAGCTAAGGCGATTACGGCCGAGACGATCGCGCCCCCTTCAACACTATTCTTATCCAGGCCATCCACAAAAAAACGATCGATCTTGAGTTGATGAACGCGGAACTGCTGTAGATAACTCAAGCTGGAGTAACCAGTGCCAAAATCATCTATGGCGATATCAAAACCCATACTCTGCAATTTATTGATGGTAACGACGTTGGCTTCGGCGTTATCCATCGCCGCACTTTCGGTAATTTCCAAAATCAACAGCTTCGGGTCGACACCGTATTCTTCGACTATTGCCGAGAGTTGTTCCGCTACATTACGTTGGCGAAGATGCTTGGCGGAAAGGTTAATAGCAATCCTCACAGGCTCGATTTCCGCATCGCGCCAGGCGACAAGCTGACGGCAAACCTCCCGAATCACCCATTCACCAAGTTCCAGAATCAGGCCGGACCGCTCGGCAATGGGAATAAATTCATCCGGAGCGATTTGACCCAATTCCTCGTGCCTCCAGCGGATCAATGCCTCGGCACCGATCAGACCTTCATTGTCACTGATGAACTTGGGTTGATAATTCAGATAAAGTCCACCGCTCTCGAGCGCCTTGCGCAAATCCGACTGGATGCGCAATACACGCAGCGCGTTACTGTTCATGCTTTGCTCGAAATAGCGAAAACCGTTCCGCCCACTGCGCTTCACTTCATACATGGCCGAATCGGCATTGTGAAGCAGAGAATCGACCGAACTACCGTCATTGGGGTAAATCGCGATACCCATACTAGTCGTCACTTGCAGCTCGGCCTTACCCGCCATGAACGGCGCTTTCATGGCGGCTTGAATCTTCTCGCAAATCTCTACGACGTTGTCCGGATTATCCAGATCTTCTATTAGGACAACGAATTCATCGCCACCAACGCGACTCAGCGTGTCTTCCTTGCGAAGAACCTGCAGAAGCCGACCGGCTACGCCCTTAAGCAACTCGTCCCCGATGAGATGGCCCAAGGAGTCATTGACCACCTTAAAACCATCCACATCGAGATAAATAACCGCAAACGGATTATTATTGCGCTGCGAAACATGGATCGCCCGTTGCACCATATCCACTAACACCAAACGATTCGGCAAATCCGTCAAGGTATCATGTGTCGCCAAATGCACCAGCTGGTCGTTAGCGGTCTTCAGCGACTGGGCAAACTTACTGGTCTTGGCCTCCATACGGGCATCCAACACCGATAAGATCAGGGTTATCGTCAAGACGCTGAAGGTGAGTGCGACTATGGTTATGGTCAACCAGGTATTATCTACATGGGCCGCCATGCTGACGCTTCCCGGCGCGAATTTCGCTGCCGCCATCCCAGTATAGTGCATGCCGGCAATGGCAAATCCCATCACAGCTGATGCAGCGGATTTTCTCAGCATCGCATATCGCTGATTATCGCCGCGCAATGTAAATGCAATCCACATTGCCGCAATCGAAGCGGTTATCGCGATAGCTACGGAAGCGGTAAATATCCAGGGAATATAAGTAATCCCCGGGTGGATCATCATCGCCGCCATCCCGGTATAATGCATGGCGCAGATACCGATGCCCATCAATACCCCGCCGAGCAGAAGATGGGTCAACGATATTGACCGCATGGTGGCCGAGTATAAAGCGAACCAGGAAACGATCATGGCGATTCCCAGCGACAAGAGGGTTATCCTCACGTCATAGCCCATGGGGATGGGCATGATAAACGCCAGCATACCGATGAAATGCATCGACCAAATGCCGATCCCCATCGCTACCGCCCCACCGACCAACCAAAATTGCCGATGGCGCGTCACTTGTAGACTGCTGATCCGCTTGGCCAGGTCCAGAGCGGTATAAGAGGCCAGTATCGCCACCACAATAGAGAGGAAGACGAGGCCTGGCGAATAGGTACCAATCATTCAGCAAGTTCCCTATTTTTTGACACAAAAAGGCGATGCAGCGCCATGTATGGTGCTATGTATTAGTACGTACATTTGGTTTTTTCATATCGGAAAGCCTCTGCGATTACTTGAGGAGATCTTAGCGAGTATTTTCCCTGGGAGGGATTTAGCGGATACGCGCCCTGCTAAGCAAAAGCATCACTGCGCCTACTCGAGGAGGTACTCGCAGTATCCACCGCCCTTCAGATTCGGGTCGATGCAATTGGCAATGCAATGATCCTTCGGCGCGACAATCTCCCCGCGGCCAGCTACACTCTTACTCCGGCCCAACAACAATCGAACCGGAGAGATCAAGCCGCATGAACAAACGGATCAAGTTCCTGCTTCCCCTGCTTTTGATTGTCATCGCTGCCGCTACCGCCGCTTACCTGTTCTGGCACCGCAGCGAAAACATCGACGCCGGCAACACCCTTACTCTCCACGGTAACATTGATATCCGCCAGGTCCAGCTTGCCTTCAACGGCAGTGAACGAATTTCCGAGATGCGCTTCCAGGAGGGCGACCGGGTCAAAAAGGGTGACCTGCTGGCCAGCCTCGACAAGACGCGTCTGCAGCACGCCACAGACCAGGCTGCCGCCCGCGTCGCGGCGCAACTTGAGATCGTGGCGAAACTCAAGGCCGGCACCCGGCCCGAGGAAATCCGCCAACTGCGGGCCGAAGTCGAAGCGACCCGCATCACCGCCGCCAACGCCGAGCGCACCAGCCGCCGTCTCGCCCAGTTGACCACGCAGAAACTAGCGTCCCAGGAACAGGCCGACAATGCCCAAGCTGCAGCGGATGCAGCCAAGGCAAAGCTGCAGGCCGCAGAGGAGTCGCTACGCCTTGCAGTGGCCGGCCCGCGCAAGGAGGACATTGCCGCTGCCGAGGCAATGCTGAAGGCCGATCAGGCACAACTGGCCCTGGTGCGACGCCAGTTGTCCGACGCGGATCTCTACGCCCCGGCGGACGGTGTCATTCAGGATCGCCTGCTGGAACCGGGCGACATGGCCAGCCCACAACGTCCGGTCTACACCCTGGCCTTGACCGATCCGCTCTGGGTTCGCGCCTATGTCGGCGAGACCGATCTGGGCCGTATCCATCCAGGCATGCGCGCCGCGGTGCACACCGACAGCTTCCCCGAAAAAAACTATGACGGCTGGATCGGCTTCATCTCCCCCACCGCCGAATTCACGCCTAAGTCGGTGGAAACCCAAGAAGTACGTACGGAGTTGGTATACCAAGTGCGGGTCTTTGTCTGCAATCCGCAGAATCAATTGCGCCTCGGCATGCCCGCCGTCGTCACTATCGACCTCAGCCAAGTCTCCGATAAGAACGCAACTCAACGCAGGCCTTGCGGAGATCGCTAATGCCCGAGACCGATGATTACGCCCTGTGCCTTGAGGGGGTCGATAAGCGTTTCCACATCGGCAGGCGCACGGTCGAGGCGCTGCGCCGCGCCGACCTTAAAATCCGGCGCGGCGCCGTCACCGGCCTAATCGGCCCGGACGGCGCGGGCAAAACCACCCTGATGCGCCTGGCCGCCGGACTGCTGCGTGCCGACGCCGGCAAGGTGAGCGTCCTCGGCCTTGATGCCGACCGTGACGCCCTGCAGGTGCAGTCCTCCATCGGCTACATGCCGCAGCGCTTCGGCCTCTACGAGGATCTCACGGTGCAGGAGAACCTGGACCTCTACGCCAACCTGCAGGGTCTGCCTAACGAGGCGCGGGCGCCGCGCTACAAGGAACTGATGCACATGACCGGCCTCGGCCCGTTCACCGATCGGCTCGCCGGCCGCCTTTCCGGCGGCATGAAACAGAAACTCGGACTCGCCTGCACTCTGGTGCATCCGCCGCGCCTGCTGCTGCTCGACGAACCGACGGTGGGGGTTGACCCGGTCTCCCGCCGTGAACTGTGGTCCATCGTCTACCGGCTGGTGCAGGAGGAGCAGATGACGGTACTGCTCAGCACCGCCTACCTGGACGAGGCGGAGCGCTGCGCCGAGGTGATTCTGATGCACGAGGGAAAGGTACTCAATCAGGGGGAGCCGGCAAGTTTCAGCCGCCACCTTGGCGGGCGCACCTTCGCCGTCGAGGTCCCGCAAACGAGCAGTAAACGCGCCCTGCAGACCCAGCTGTCTAAGGGCGAAGGCGTTATCGACGCGGTGATCCAGAAAGAGCACGTGCGTCTGGTCCTGGCCGATGCAGTCGACCCCGCCTCACTCGCCGCCCTGCGCGGATTGCGCTACCGCCCCGTCGAACCGCGCTTCGAGGACCACTTCATCGCTACCCTGCGCAAGGACCAGATTAACAACAACGGCGCTGACAGCGTCGCGCCGGTCGCTCCCCGTAACGACACTGGCGAGGCTGTCATCAAGATCGAGCGGCTGCAGCGGCGCTTCGGCGACTTCTACGCGGTGAAGGATGTCAGCTTCGAGGTGCGTCGTGGTGAAGTCTTCGGCCTGCTCGGCGCCAACGGCGCGGGCAAGTCCACCACCTTCCGCATGCTCTGCGGCCTGCTGCCGGCCAGCGGCGGC
>CAYWIQ010000179.1:0-5528 GCA_964458405.1 uncultured Chromatiaceae bacterium | reverse complement strand
CCTCAAGCCTCTACTGTTACTGAAAAGATGCCAGGCGGGGTATTGGTGGGGCATGCCGACCGGGCGTTATATGCAGCCAAATCGGCGGGTCGCAACAAAGTAATCAGCGTCGGTGAGATAGGGCTCGACAAACAGCAATGGTTTTAATCCGCAGTTCTAAAAATGTGGGGCTTGAAGAGGGAATGCCGTTTCATCCCTGCCGATAAGAGGGGTTGGCTTAGTTGGTCCCGAAGGGGTCGATAAATTCGCGCAGCGCCAGGAACAGCATGGAGCTGTTTTTCATGTCCAGAGGATTGAAACGCACGCCCATGCGGTAGGAGTGCGGCTCGGCGTCATTGGCGCAGTCTGCCTCCAGGGCTTGGCACCATACCACGGTGCCTTGAACCCGGACTTGGTAGTCGTCCTGGTCGAATCCCAGGATGACAGCGCTGCTCGGTGCTAGCGGGACCGGCAGCTGTATGCCGGCGCCGGAAACCGAGACATCTTTTACCTTATCGAACGGATAGCGTGTCCCGTTCGATTCGATAAAGAAGACGACTTCCTTATCGGGTGTAACGAGTGGTTTTCGTTCGTTCTCCCGGCTTTCGCGTAGCATGACGGCCTCCTGCTGAAACGGGGCGGTTGTCGTACACTGTCTATAATGAACAAGGTTTAGTATATTTCTGTATTCCACCGAGCCCAGTGGCCGTAGGTTTGTGGATTCCATTAAACACCATCGATTATATGCCATTATATTAGTGGTGCCTATGCCCTTTAGTCCGCCGTGCGCCACACAATGGAATAGATGGTCAGGAAACAGCCCGTTGCGGTGGTGTCCCATGGCTGTCCTGGGGGCGGATGGGCTTGGCCGGGATTCCCCAATTTGATTGAGTGAACCAGCAAGTGATGTCATCGGCGGTCAGCGGAGCGCTCAAGTAATAACCTTGAACCTGATCGCAGCCCAGCGCCCTAAGCCGTTCAAGGGTTTCTATATTCTCTACACCCTCCGCGACCACCTGGCAATTTAGGTTATGGCCCAGGCCGATGGTTGACTCCACGATGACCGCATCATCATCGTCGTGGGCCATGTTCATAACGAACGATCGGTCTACCTTGATTTGGGATACCGGTAGTTTCTTCAGATAGATTAGGGAAGAATAGCCGGTGCCGAAGTCATCGATAGACAGGTGGGTCCCCATGTCATGAAGCCGTTCCAAGATACCCATGGCCCGCTCCGGGTCATACATGATTGCGTTCTCGGTAATTTCAAGGGTTAGGCAGCCGGGGGGGACTGCCCACTTGGCGAGTAATCCGCCAAGCTTCATGGGCAGGCCGGGATCGTGAAGGTTGCGGGGCGATAGGTTGACCGCCATATTGAGATTGAATCCCATTTGTCGCCAAGTGTGGCCCTGATACAAGGCCTCGTCCATTACCCAATAGGTCAGGTTGCGTATCAGTTCGCTTTGTTCGGCGAGGTGAATGAATTCCCCCGGAGAGATTATGCCATGTCGAGGGTGTTGCCAGCGCAACAGTGCCTCTACTCCTAAGGTGCGATTGGTAGCAAGATCGACCTTGGGTTGATAATACAGCCGCAATTGTTGATTTTCGATGGCGCCGCGTAATTCACCTAACAGGGAGAGGCGGCGTTTGTCATTGGGGTCGAGTGCGGTCGAGAATACCGTCAAGCCCATGCCCCGCTGCTTGGAATGGTACATGGCGACGCCCGCGCGACGCAGGAATTCGTGGGCGGTGATGGGTGTATCAGGAAATGAGGCGATCCCAATGCTGATATGAATGTCGACCTCGATCTTGTCGAGGAAGATGGGGCTTTCCAACATGTTTTGAATTTGCCGCGCCGTCATCATGGCGTTGGGACCATCGCTGCGCAATAGGATCGCGAATTCATCTCCACTCAAGCGGCAACGCAGCTCCGCATCCGGCGTCGCTTCGCTGATACGTGCGGCGACTTGCTCCAGCAGTTCATCACCGAGGCGGTGGCCTAGGGTGTCATTGACTTCCTTGAAGCGGTCTAGATCCATTACCAGGAGCGAAAAGGCATTTCGGTCGCCGTGATTATTCTCGAGGAGCTGCGCCAGCCGTTCCAGGAAGTGGTCCCGGTTCAGCATGCCTGTCAGGGTGTCGTGCTGGGCCCAGTATGACAGTTCCCTGCGCTGCCGGTTGAGTCGCTTGATCATGGTGTAGGACAGCGCCACTGCCAGCCATATCGATGTGCCGGTGACCAGTAAGATACCGGCGGCGAAGTGGGTGATGGAAAAACGGGAATCGATGAACAGACGATATAGGGCAGCGCCGAAAAACAGGCAACCCGCGACTAGGCAGGCAAGGATAACTGGCAGGTATTTCCGTTCCTGAACAGAGGCTTGGTCGTCTAGGGATTTTGAGGCCATGGTTGACACATCGGGCTTTCGGATTGACTGCCGGGGTCTGAACCTTATCGGCCGTTGTCATTGGGGCTTAAGTCGGGGGGGCTGACGTTGCTACCGCCCGGGGCAGGGTAACCGAGTATTTCATAACTTATCGCTATCATTAATAATTTCCTGCCGGTTGCCGATATCCTGCAAATGCGGGAGTACAATGAATAACAGTGCTGGATAGGGAATTCGCGCGGCGGAAGACTGGAAAATCCGTCGTAATATGAACGGCGCGCGGACGCCAAGCGGGAGAGGCGACGGCATGGGCTTAAAAAGCTGGCTTGTCAAAAGGTTTACTACTTGGCTGGTGCAGGAGCACGCGCGGCCGGATGTGCCGTTGAGTGGTTTCGACCGTTTGGCCACAGAGATTCGTCCTTGCGACGTCCTGCTGGTGGAGGGCCGCAGCCGCGTCAGCGATATCATCAAGACCATCACCCAGACCATATGGACCCATTCCGCGCTCTATATCGGGCGGCTACGGGATATCGACGATGCCGGGTTGCGGGCCTTGATCGAGAAACACTATCACGGCGATCCGGATGAACAGCTGATTATCGAGGCGCTGCTCGGGGAAGGAACGCTGATCAATCCCCTGTCCAAGTATCGCGGCGAGCATTTGCGCATCTGCCGTCCCAAGAGCTTGTCACCCCAGGATGGGCAACACATCATCGGCTTTGCCGCCCACCATTTGGGTACCGAATATGATTTTCGCCAAATGGTGGATTTGGCGCGCTTCATGTATCCCTATCCTATCGTTCCACGGCGCTGGCGCTCCACACTCTTTGAATACCATGCTGGCGTCCCCACCCGTACCGTGTGTTCATCCATGCTCGCCGCCGCCTTCGCCAATGTGCATTATCCGGTGAAGCCATTAATCTACCGCGGCAAGGACGGCAAACTGCAGCTCTATAAACGCAACCCCCGGCTCTATACGCCCCGCGATTTCGACGATTCTCCCTATTTCGACATCATCAAATACCCTATATTGGGCTTGGACGATATCGCCCTCTACCGGCAATTGCCGTGGAATAAGGAGGGGGTGATATGCAATGACGCCGAGGATTGCTTCATCCCCGACCCCATGCAATCCTCGGCCAAGGTGCCGGTGAACCTGGATAAGGGGCGAATGGATCCGCGCAACGGCGACCGCGGCGATAAGCAATCGAATATGTCTCAAGCGTCACGATTTGAAAAAGAGCCGCAGCTGTCGTTTGGCAAGAAAGAAGGAAATTCATGACCACAGGGAGTTGGTTGTTATCGGGCGGGTTGGTATTGGCGGTGCTCGCCTATTGGCGGCTGTCATTACGGGTGAGTACCACGATCATCATCGTTATGATGATCGTGGCGACGGTGTTCCTGCATGTGTCGGCATTGGCGCTGATGATAGGATGGTTAGTGGCGGCGGCGATGTTTGCGCTGACCCTGAATTCATTGCGGCGCACTGTCATCAGCGATCGTCTCTTGCCGTTGTTGCGCCGCGCCGTGCCTCCCATGTCCCAAACCGAGCGCGAGGCATTGGAGGCCGGCACGGTGTGGTGGGATGCCGAATTATTCAGCGGGCGTCCCGATTGGCGCAAACTCATGCAAACCCCCGCCCCCCGTTTGACCGCCGAAGAGCAGGCGTTCATCGACGGGCCGGTGGACGAGCTGTGCCGCATGCTCAACGACTGGCGCATTACCCAGGAAGACTTCGATCTTCCGCCCGAAGTATGGGACTTTATCAAGCAAAAGGGCTTCTTCGGCATGATCATCCCCAAGCATTACGGCGGCTTGGGTTTTTCGGCGCTGGCCCATTCGGCGGTGGTCATGAAGATCGCCACCCGCAGCATCACCGCCGCGGTGACGGTGATGGTGCCCAACTCATTGGGTCCCGCCGAGCTACTGCTCCACTACGGGACCGAGGCACAAAAGGATCACTATCTTGGTCGCCTGGCGTGCGGGGAGGAGATCCCCTGCTTCGCCCTTACCGGCCCGGAGGCGGGTTCCGATGCCGCTTCCATTCCCGACACCGGCATCGTGTGCCGGGGTGAATTCGACGGCAAGGAGACCATCGGTATCCGCCTCAATTGGGAAAAGCGTTATATCACCCTGGGACCGGTGGCCACGGTGCTGGGACTGGCCTTCAAGTTGTACGATCCGGACCGCCTGTTGGGCAAACGTCACGAACTGGGCATCACCTGCGCCCTGATTCCCACCGATACCCCCGGCATCGAGATCGGTAATCGTCACTTTCCGTTGAATATCGCCTTCCAAAACGGCCCCAACCGCGGCCGCGATGTGTTTATTCCCATGGACTGGATCATCGGTGGCGCCGAGCGCATCGGCCAAGGCTGGCGGATGTTGATGGAGAGTCTGGCGGCGGGACGGTCCATTTCCCTGCCGGCCTTGAGTACCGGCGCCGGCAAGTTGGTGTGCCGCGCCACCGGCGGCTATGCGCGCATCCGCAAGCAGTTCAAGACGCCCATCGGCCGGTTCGAGGGCGTTGAAGAGGTATTGGCGCGCATGGCCGCCAACACCTATATGATGGACGCGGCACGGGTCATGACCGCCGGGGCGGTGGACGACGGTGAAAAGCCCTCGGTGATTTCGGCGATCGTCAAATATCAGCTCACCGAACGCATGCGGCGCATCGTCAACGACGCCATGGACGTGCAAGGCGGTACCGGCATCTGCATGGGACCGCGCAATTTCCTGGCGCGGGCCTATCAGGCGATCCCCATCAGCATCACCGTAGAGGGCGCCAACATCCTGACCCGTACCCTGATTATCTTCGGCCAGGGCGCGGTGCGCTGTCACCCTTATATATTAAAGGAGATGCAGGCGGCGGCGGAGAAGAATCCCTATACCGCCTCGCGGGAGTTCGATGCCGCGTTATTCGGGCATATCGGCTTTACACTCAGCAACGCCATGCGCGCCTTGTGGTTGGGATTGACCGGCGCGCGGCTGGCGATGGTGCCGGTCGGCGGCGCGCCGCGCCGCTACTTGCAACACATCACCCGCATGAGCGCAGCCTTCGCTCTGGCCACGGATATGGCGATGTTGGTGCTGGGCGGTGCGCTGAAGCGCAAGGAAAAACTCTCGGGGCGGTTCGCCGATGTGTTGAGTCAATTGTATCTG
>CAYWIQ010000178.1:0-5632 GCA_964458405.1 uncultured Chromatiaceae bacterium | reverse complement strand
ACGAACAACACGTCGCGCGGCTCGAGATTGGTGAGGATCGCCGCCAGGTCACCGGCCCGCTCCAACACCGGCCCCGCGGTATGACGCAGGTTGGCACCCAGTTCGTTGGCGATGATGTGGGCCAGGGTGGTCTTGCCCAGGCCGGGGGGCCCAAAGATCAGGGTATGGTCAAGGGCCTCGCCGCGCCCCTTGGCGGCATGGATGAAGATCTCCATCTGCTCGCGCACCGCCGGCTGTCCCACATAATCCGCCAGGGCCTTGGGGCGGATGGCCCGGTCAATGGCCTCGTCTTCGGGACGGTCCAGGGCGGAGGTAATGCGGTCGTCATGAATCATGGTGAGATGATGCCCTGAGTGGATGAAAGCTGCAAATTCCGTCCTAACCGCTTGCTCAAATACAACCCTCATTAGATGAGACGCGTAGTGAGGGTCCACCAAGACCCCTCTCAATAAATGCGTACCTACCCCCTCGGGGGAAAGGACAGGATGGGGGTGGAGTTATTAACATAAAGAATACATGCAGCCTTTTCAAACCCCATCCCCACCCCCGCCCTTCCCTTGAAGGGGAGGGTGAAACAACATTCAGAATGTTTTTTAAGCCTTTAATCCTACTTGCAAGGCACGGCGAATAATCTCTTCACAAGCCAGGCCCGTGCTGTCCACCCGCAACACCATGCGGCTGGCGTCGGCGGGTTTGTAACCCAAGGCCACCATGGCACTGATGGCATCGTTCACCGCATTGGATTCCGCGGGCGGGGCATCCGCCTCGGGTTTGACCGGCTGCGCAGCGGCGGCTTTGCTATCCAAGCGATCGCGCATCTCGATCACCAGCCGTTCGGCGGTCTTCTTACCCACCCCGGGCAATTTCACCAACCGTGCCACGTCGTTGTCGCGCACGCAACGCACGAAGTCGTCCGGCGCAATACCCGACAGGATGGTGGCGGCCAACTTCGCCCCCACCCCGTTGATCTTGATCAGGTGGCGAAACAAGGTGCGCTCGGTTTCGGTGGCAAAACCGTAGAGGATATGGGCGTCCTCGCGCACGATCAAATGGGTCTGTAAGATCACTTCCTGCCCAAGCGACGGCAGCTTGAAAAAGGTGGTAAAGGGCACCTCCACCTCATAGCCCACCCCCTGTACCTCAACCAGCACGTGGGGCGCCGCCTTCCACAGCAGGGTACCGCGCAATCGTCCGATCATAGCCACCGCCCCCCGCGCATGCCTTGCACGGCGGCCGGCAGACGACCGATTGTCTGGCGGATATGACTATGACACAAGGCGCAGGCCAAGGCATCGGCGGCATCTTCTTGCGGCGATTCATTTAGTTGCAACAATGTCTTCACCATATGCTTAACTTGCTCCTTGGCCGCGGCGCCGCGCCCTACCAAGGCCTGCTTGATCTGGGTCGGCGAATACTCGGCAACGTCCAAGGATCGGCTTACCACCGCACAGATCGCCGCCCCCCGCGCCTGCCCCAGCTTGAGCGCCGAATCCACGTTGCGCTGGACGAATACCTTTTCAATGGCGGTCTCGGCGGGCCGGTAACGGTCCACTACTTCGCCCAAGCCCTCGAAGATGATACGCAGGCGCTGCGGGAAATCCTGGCCGTCCATGCGCACGCAGCCACTGGCAATATACAGGGCACGGTTATCATGCACTTCGATGACACCGTAGCCCGTCAGCCGCGACCCCGGATCAATCCCCAGGATTCTCATCGGCATCGGACAACGGCTGTGATGTAAAAAAAATCATTGAACACTGAGCAGCTTCCCTCCGCATTGCGATCCGACATCTTACATCTCCGACCGCATCGCGTATGTATCAATCGGGCAATATCGACATCGCGCGCATGCCGTTCCCCCTCGTTTAAAGCTGGGCCAGGACCTCTTCGGATATATCCGCGTTGGAATAGACGTTCTGCACGTCGTCGAGATCCTCCAACATCTCCAGCAACTTGAGCATCCTGCCCGCATCCTCGGCCTCTAGCGCCACGTCGGTAGCGGCGCGCATGGTGACCTCGGCGCTTTCCGGCTCCAGTCCCGCCGCGCCCATGGCATCCTTCACCGCACCGAAATTGTCCGGGGTGGTCAGCACGTCGACGGAACCGTCCGCATAGCCCACCACGTCTTCGGCGCCGGCCTCCAGCGCAACCTCCATGATCTTGTCTTCGTCGCTACCCTTGGGATAGCTGATGATGCCGGTATGCGTAAACAGGTAGGCCACCGACCCGTCGGTGCCGAGATTACCGCCGCATTTATTGAAGGCGTGACGCACCTCGGAAACGGTGCGATTACGATTGTCGGTCATGCAATCCACCATCACCGCCACGCCGCCGGGGGCATAGCCCTCGTAGCGCACCTCTTCGTAATTCTGGCCTTCCAGTTCACCGGAACCGCGTTTGATGGCGCGTTCGATGGTGTCCTTGGTCATGTTGGCGGTCAAGGCCTTGTCGATGGCGGCGCGCAGGCGTGGATTGGCGGCCGCGTCCCCCCCGCCCATCCGGGCGGCCACGGTGATTTCACGTATCAATTTGGTGAACAACTTGCCGCGCTTGGCGTCTTGCGCGCCCTTGCGGTGTTGGATGTTCGCCCATTTACTGTGTCCAGCCATGAATCCCTCTTTAATGAATCGGTTAAAATTTCGCTAGTGTACCATTGCCACTTGCCCCACGGCACTGACACCGCAGGGACATCAATCTAACGACGCCTACGGTCCTCCATGGTTAAACCGTCCGGTGGCGAGAAACTGTATCACTTGACGCGCCACCGCAGCGGAGAATACCAACCCGGAATGGCTGACCCGCAGGGTAATGGCGTCGCGCGCCTCCGCCACCTCGGTTTCCGCCACCGCCACCGTGCCGTCATTGGGTTTGGCCAACCCCGGCGTGAACCAACCCACCCCGACGGCCAGGGATCCGGCGATGACTCCCAATTCCCGTCCCCCCGGCCAGTGCGGCCCGCCACCTAACAGACCCTCCTCCAGACTCATCCCACACAACCAGCGACCCCAGCCATGGCGACTGAGGCGTTGCGCCACCCAACTTCCCCGATAGGGCGTACCCAACAGCACAACCCGCCCCGGGCGTTGATCGGGAAAATCATTCAACAGCCGCGCCACCACCAACCCGCCCAAGCTGTGGGCGACGAAATGGATACGGGACGCATCAATGGCAGCGACGAATTCGGCAAGGGCCGCGGCATTCCGGCGTAGCGTGGCATGGCGGGAAGAATAGGTGAATGAGCAGGTCGTCCAACCTGCCTGATGCAGGCGTCGCGCTAACACGGACATCACGGCGGCGGGCATCCACAGACCGTGGATCAATACCACCACATCATCGCTGCATTGAGCACCGTCACGCCGCTTAGGCTCATGTTTCCTCATGGAGATTCCGTTACTTGTCACATGCGCATGGTAATGCATGCGGGGATCAAAGTATCCGGCGGTGATCGCTGGTGCAGGATATAAAGCCGGCGTAGGCAAGGAGACGACACAGGCGGCACTGCGCCGGCCAATTAAGGATAAGACTTGAGCACGGCACCCTATCAAAAATGCCCCAAATGCGAGTACGTCCGCCAGGAGCAGGACACCGCACCACCCTGGCAGTGCCCACGCTGCGGCATCGCCTACGGCAAGTTCATGTCCTCCGCCCCCGCGGCAAAGACACCCAATCACGCCCCTCAGGCCAAAACCGGGAAACGTGGCGGTCGTTTCAAGGCGATACGGGTCACTATATTAATGATCATCCTGATCGGCGTGAGCCTCGACACCTGGCTCACCCGGCTGCGGGTCACCAGTTGGGATCATCCCCTGCGGGTGGTGGTCTATCCCATCAACGCCGACGGCAGTACGGCGGCGGCCAAGTACATCTCGCGACTCGACGTTGCGCGCTTCGAGCCCATCGAACGAACCATGAAGGAGCAGGCGCTGCGTTACGGCATCACCGTCGACCAACCGCTGGACTTCGCGCTGGCCAAACCGGTGAATGCCGTTCCGCCGCTGCAGCCGCGCAACGGCAATATCCTCAATATCATGTTGTGGAGCCTGAAACTGCGGTGGTGGGCGTCGCGCCATGATCACTATGACGGACCGACACCCGAAGTGCGCGCCTTTACCCTCTACTATGATCCCAAGACCCATCCCAGGTTGAACCATTCCACCGGTCTGGAAAAGGGCATGATCGGCGTGATCAAATTATTTGCGTCGCAAGATATGACCGCGGAAAACAACGTGGTGATGCTGCACGAACTGCTACATACCTTGGGCGCAACGGACAAGTACGATCTGCGTACCAACCAGCCCCTCTACCCCCAAGGCTATGCCGAACCGGATCTGCAACCGCGGCTGCCGCAACACAAGGCCGAGATCATGGCCGGGCGGATTCCCATCACCCCCCAGCATGCCGAAATCCCCGACGATCTTAGTAAAGTGGTGATCGGCCCGGAGACCGCGCGCGAAATCGATTGGATTAAGTAACGGCCCGTATCAGTCTATATATACCATTGCCGGAGAGGTCAGCGAAGTGACTAAATCATACGCACTGGCGCCCCCCCTCATCCAGGATGATCGCGCGGGCAACGACTATACTTATAAATACCATGGTTCGCTGGTTGCCGATGTTTTCGCCAGCAAGCCAACCTGCGGTTATCCTTCCAGGAGATTTTACAATGAACCTATCCCGTACCGTGACGAGCAGGACATTGTTCCTCATGCTGCTGGCCATCACCCAGCTGTTGCTGTTCGGCACTGTCCGCGGCGAGGAGATCTCCCAGCGCGAGTTGATGCAACGGCTGGATATGAATGCCCCGCCGCTTATCCTTGATGTACGGCGCGGGGATGAATTCGCCGGCGGGCACGTCCCCGGCGCAATCAATATCGCCCACAACAAGATCGCCGCCCACCTCGATGAACTGAGCACCCACCGCGACAAGGAGATCGTGGTTTACTGCGAGAGCGGCAGGCGGGCCGCCATCGCCCAGGACATTCTCGAAAGGGCCGGCTTCACCCGGGTCAAACATCTACAGGGCGATATGCGGGCGTGGCGCGAGCGCGGTCTCCCCCATGAACAAGCGCCCCCGCCGTCTGCTCCGGAAGCTAACTGAGGCAGACCACGGCAACCAGTGAACGGCTGTTCCAAGGAAAACGCCAGGGGCGTTATATCAGGACCCGCAATTTACGCCCACCGCTGACGGCGAACCCCTCGCGTTCATAGAATGCCAGCGTCCTTTCGAATTGGGGCATGGGCGGCGTAGTGACCTCGATGCGTGACCAGCCCTGTTCCGCGGCGAAGGCCTTTACCCCCGCCAGCAGCCGTCGGCCGACGCCTTGCGAGCGATATTGCGGGCGCACATACAACTCCGGCAAGGTGCCGAAACGGCCTTCCGCATAGAGCGCCTGACTCTCGTAGACCGCAACGAAACCACACTCCCTTCCCACTGCATCACGGGCGATCAAGACGAAGTACCTACCGCTAGCGATAAAATCACTGACCCTGGCGGTAGTCTCCTCGCTATTGAAATTGAACGCAGGCGTGCCGGTAGCGGTCATGATCTCATCAAGCAACTCACCCACCATCACCGCTACCGTAGGGGCGTCAACTTTGCCGGCCTTATCGATGTAAATCGTCGCGCTCATGG
>CAYWIQ010000177.1:0-5660 GCA_964458405.1 uncultured Chromatiaceae bacterium | reverse complement strand
GCTGGGTTGTCGTTAATCATGGTGGCGGTACTGTTCACGGCGTTGCCGGTGGCCGGGGTCGTAGCCATTATCGCCTTCGGCGCCTACCTGGGGTTGACCGCGTTTATCGGTTGGGATCCCATCTATACCGTAACCAAGGCATTTCAAGTCCGGGCTGTCCCGCAGACATCGGCGACGGTGGTTTCTTACCAGAAACAAGCGCGTCACGCTTATAGTGGAGACCATCTGAAAGCGGCCTAAACCGTTCGTGTAGTGACAGGGCGCGCCCCCTAGCGCGCCCTGTCTTTTTTGTCCGTAAAAATTCGCGCATTCGTATGACGGCGGTATAAAGGATCGTCGGTGTAGATGTTGCCGATCAACCGTAGTCGGACGATCGGCGCGGAGTTCCGACATCAATTCACCGCCAACATCATGGGGCTGAAGGTCTTCGGCAATAACATGATCGTATCGCCGACGCGGAGATTGCCTATTTCCTCGCTGACGGCGACGACATTGAGGATTTGATTGCCGATCAGCACGGTGAGGATGTGTACGACGCCGTCATCCTCCATGGCCAGCACCTCGGCTGTTAGCCTGATCTTGCCCTCGATACGTTGGTCCGCGAATACCATCGGCGGTGGACCGTGGCGGGTGATGGCGCCGCCTTCCAGCATGAACACCTGTCCGGCGAGCTTGAAGACCTCCGGGATATCGTGGCTGATTATCAGTGTGCTGAGTTGCAATTTCTGGTGCAGTTGGAGTATTTCATCCTGCAGATGGCGACGGGTGTTGCCGTCCAGCGCCGATAGCGGTTCATCAAGAAGCAATAGCGCCGGGCGGCGGGCGAGGGCGCGGGCCAGCGCGACCCGTTGGCGCTGGCCGCCGGACAAGCTAGACGGGCGACGCGACGCTAAGGCCGCCAGGCCGGTGAGTTCCAACAGTTCGTCGATGAAACCGGAATTTTCATGCCTGGGGAGCGCATAGGCGAGGTTGCCGCGTACGCTGAGGTGAGGAAACAAGGCCTGGTCTTGAAAAACGAAACCGATAGTTCGGTGCTGGGGCGGCAGGTTGATGCGCCGCCGGCTGTCGAACCAGACCTCGTTGTCGACAGATATGGTGCCGTCGTCGGGGGGCGTCAGACCTGCAAGCATGCGCAGCAGGGTGGTCTTACCTGCACCTGATTCGCCGAACAAGGCGGCCAACTCACCGCTTTCAATACGTAAGCGCACTTCCAGGGTAAATTCACCCCCGGAACTGGCGGCGAGTTTTTTACGTACATCTACCTCTATCATAGCGGACCCCGGGTGAGGTTGAGGCGTTTATTGATGGCATACACCGCCAGCAGGATGGTGAAACTCAGTATCAACAACACTGCGGCGTGAAAGTGTGCGGCGCCATAGTTAAGGCTTTCCACCTCGTCGTAGATGGCGATGGAGGCGACGCGGGTCACGCCGGGAATGTTGCCGCCGATCATCAGCACCACGCCGAACTCGCCGATGGTATGGGCGAAACTGAGCACCGCGCCGGCCAGTAGCGCCGGGCGGATGTTGGGCAGCAATACCTTGAACAAGGTTTCCAGACGTGACTTCCCCAGTGTGTAGGAGGCCTCGGCCAGTGAGGGGGGTAACGACTGAAAACCCGCCTGCATCGGTTGGACCATGAACGGCAGGCTGAACAGCAGCGAGCCGACTACCAGTCCCGGAAAACTGAACACCAGGCTGAGATCGAAGTACTCCTTGAGCAAGCCACCAAACAAGTGTTGTGGACTGAAAGCCAGTAACAAATAGAACCCCAATACCGACGGCGGCAGTATCAGCGGCATGCTCACCAGGGTTTCGACAATGGGTTTGAGGCGTGAGCGGCTGGATGCCAGCCACCAGGCCAGCGGTACGCCGATGAGCAGTAGCAGCAGTGATGTCACGGCGGCCAAACGCAGGGTCAGGAGCAGCGGTTGCCAATCGAGATTCATGATTCCTCCAAAACCAAAGTGACTTCATTGGCCTTGATCAAGGCCTCGACTTCATCGCCGACTGCAAGGCTCAGCCGTTGGGCGGAGCGGGTGGTGATGATGGATATGATTTCGTTACCGCGATAGTCGAGTGTGGTACGGGTCAATATCTCGCCCATGTCTATTCGTGTGACGCGCGCCGATAATCGGTTGCGCAGCGAGATGATCCCTGCCAGTTGTTTGGCGAGGGAGACCTCCGTTTCCTGAAACAACACCTGTACCACGGCGCCCGGCTTGAGAGGAGTGGCCATAGTAATACCCTCAATCAACAACGCGCTCATGGTGCTGCCGGCTACCTCGACGTCGGCCAGCGCCACATGACCGGCGCGCTGTATGGCGGTGATGGTGCCCGGGAGACGGTTCATGGCACACCGTATCCGTAATCCGCCAGGATCTTGCGCGCCGGCGGTGAGGCGAGGAATCGGATGAAGCGCTTGCAGTCCGCCGCCGCGTTATCCGCGCCGTGTTTGAGGACCACCGCGCCCTGGGCGATGGGTTGATAGCTGTCCTGCGGTACCGCTATCCAGTTCCCCTTGCCGCGCATCGCCGGCGACAGTACCACCGATTTGGCGGTGATGCCGGCAGTGACATTGCGTGAGTAGATGTACTGATTTACTTGCGAGATGCTTTCACCAAATACCATCTTGGTCCGCACTGCGTCGGCGATCTGGTAGTGCGCCAGGGCCTGCAGCGCCGCGCGTCCGTAGGGTGCGAGCTTGGGATTGGCAATGGCAACTTTGGTTACCTTGGGATCGGCCAATACCTTCAGCCCCGAGTTCAGATCGAGATCGCTCAAGGTCCAGATCACTAGAGTTCCGTAGGCGTAGATCACGGGCTCGCTGCTCGCCAGCCCTTGTTTGGAAAGCGTTTTGGGATAGTTCATGTCGGCCGACAGGAACACATCGAAGGGGGCGCCACCGCGCACCTGGGCTGTGATCTTACCGGAGGAGGCGATGACGGACTTGACGGCGATGCCGGTTTCACGGCGGAAGGCAGCTTGCAGATCCTTGAAGGCGAACTGGACATTGGCGGCGACCGCGACGGTCAGCGCACTTGCTATGACGGGGGTCGCCAATGTCGCCACTAACAACAAGGTCCACAATAGTCGCGATGGTCTGTGCATGGTTACCCTCCTGACATAAGCCAGCCGAAAGCGCAGCGTTATTAATGGTCCTAAATAAAGCGATAGGCGCGGTTAAACCGTGGGTCATAATTCCGACTCTAGTTGTTCACGCCCAGTATTACGCTGGATGCATTGAACACGGCGCAGGCGGGCGTACCGGTTTCCAGGCTAAGATCCGTGACGCTGTCGTTGGTGACGATGGCGGTGACCGTGGCGCCGCCGGGCAGCGTCACCACCACCTCGCTGTTGACGGCGCCGGGGACGATGCGCGTCACCGAGCCGCACAGGCAGTTGCGCACGCTCAGTTTGATCTTGGGGTCCTGGTCGGCGCGGGCGATGAGGACCCAGGACGCCTTCACCAGCGCCCACGCCCCGCCGCCGACGCGCAGACCGAGACTGTCTATGCTCTCGAGGGTGATGGTGGCGACGATGTGTACACTGGGGTTGAGCTGCAGTTCCACTTCGGCGTTGACCGCGCCGCGCTGGATACGGGTGACGGTGCCGAAGAATTGATTGCGTGCGCTGCTCTTCATGGCCATCCTCCTGATCAAGGGGTAGTAGTCGTCGAAATCGTCGATGTCCGCGCTGGCGGCGGCGAGGAAGCGTTGATGCTCGTCGTACACCTGGCGGTAGACGGCGATGAGTTTGCGCGCGGCATCAGTCAACTGTGCGCCGCCACCACCCTTGCCGCCCACCGCGCTGACGACCAGCGGTCGCTGTGACAAGTTGTTCATGTCGTTGACGGTGTCCCAGGCCTTCTTGTAGCTCATCTTGCAGGCCTTGGCGGCGCGGGTGATGGAGCCGGTGTCGCCGATGCACTCGAGCAGCGCGATGCGCTCGTCGCCGAGCAGGGGGCGGTCGCCGTGGCCCAGCCAGATATCGCCGTGGATCTTGAGCTTTTTGGGTCGACGCATCGTCTGATGTCCTTGGATGGCGTTATATAATTAAATATACAGCGCTAGCTGCAAAAAAACCATGCCGTTCAGCCATGTCCGGTGGTCACAGCCGAAGGCGAACCCTGGGAAGCTGCGATTCATTGCGCTTCTGCTGCCGCGGCGTTGGCCAGGGAACGGATCACCGAGGCGCCCACCGTGTCGATGGGATCGAGTTCTACCAGCTTGGCAAGCAACGCCCGTGCTTGGTCGGCGCGTCCCGGGCGCAGGCGGATGAAGGCCAGCGCCTTGAGGCTGGACAGATAGAATTGCTGTGGCTAATCGGTCGCAGCCCAATCGGCGTTCAACCGATCTAGCTGAGGTGGGCGGCTCGTTCAGGTCTCTGGGCAGTTATTTTTTTCACGTAAGCTTTCACTTCCTCGGCGGGGCCCGGCCTGGCGAAGAAATAGCCTTGGAAATGGCTGCAGCCCATATCCAAGAGCAGATTGCGTTGGATTTCCGTTTCCACGCCTTCAGCGATGACGCCGAGATTGAGGCTTTTTGCTATGGCGACAATGGTACGGACTATTGCGTCGTCATTGCCGTCGACGGCAATGTCGCGCACGAAGGATTGGTCGATTTTCAGCTGATCCAGGGGCAGACGTTTGAGATATTGCAACGATGAATAGCCGGCGCCGAAATCGTCAAGGGAAAAATTCACGCCGATCTGTTTGAGGGCATTCATGATGGCAATGGTGTCTTCGATGTTATCCACCAGCATACTCTCGGTGAGTTCGAGCTTTAGCAATCGGGAATCGATGCGGTATTGCTGGATGGCGGAGTGCACCTGTGCTATGAAGTCTGCCCGGCGGAATTGCTTGGAGCTGACGTTGATGGCGACGGTAAGGTCACGGGTTTGAGGATCTTGGCTCCATTGTTTCAATTGCTCGCAGGCCGTCTCCACCACCCATTGGCCGATGGGCAGGATCAAGCCGGTTTCCTCCGCCAGTGGGATAAATTCCGTGGGTGGGATCAAACCGCGCTCGGGATGAAGCCAGCGTATCAAGCCTTCAACGCCGATGGGCCGGAATAAGTCGTCCACTTGAAGCTGATAGTGCAATGCGAATTGCCGTTGTTCCAACGCCTTGTGCAAGTCACCTTCCAGGGAAGCACGGATATTGATGCTGGCTTGCATTTCCGGATCGAAGAAGCGCATGTTGTTACGGCCGCCGTTTTTGGCCTGATACATGGCAATGTCGGCCTGCTTGGTTAATTCCTCGGCCGACGATTGGTTGCCCTTAAAGGTGGTGATGCCGATACTGCAACTGGAATGGAATTCGCTAGTGCCCAGTTGATAGGGCTGGCAGAGGGCAAGGAGAATCTTCTCGCCGACCGTCTTGGTTTGAACCAGGGCTTTGTCGTCTTCTTCGCTTAGTTCGGTCAATAGCACGATGAATTCATCGCCGCCCAGGCGCGCCACGGTATCGCTCTTGCGCACCAGGGTGCAGAGGCGGCCAGCGATCTGTTTTAGCATCAAGTCGCCGGAAAGATGGCCGACCGAATCGTTGATGGTCTTGAAATTGTCGAGGTCGATGAGCAGCAGGGCGCCATGACGGAGGCTGCGTGCGCTGGATGACATGGCTTGCTTGAGCCGGTCATCGAGCAAGCGCCGATTGGG
>CAYWIQ010000176.1:0-5683 GCA_964458405.1 uncultured Chromatiaceae bacterium | reverse complement strand
ATCCTGCCCATGGCCACCTCCCAGGATCACAAGGCCCGCGACAACGGCGACCGCGGTCCCAATACCGGGGGCATGGGGGCCTATTCGCCGGCGCCGGTGGTCACCCCGGCGCTGCATGCCCGGGTGATGCGTGAGGTGATCGAACCCACGGTGCGCGGCATGGCCGCCGACGGCCTGCCCTACACCGGTTTTCTCTATGCCGGTCTGATGATCTCCCCGGACGGCACGGCACGGGTCCTGGAATTCAACTGTCGCTTTGGCGACCCCGAGACCCAGCCCATCATGATGCGGTTGCGTTCCGATCTGGTGGGTCTCTGCGAGGCCGCCGTGGAAGGACGGCTGGACCGGGTCAAGGCACAATGGGATCCGCGCCCGGCGTTGGGCGTGGTCATGGCGGCGGGCGGTTATCCCGGCGACTACCGCAAAGGCGATATAATCAGCGGACTACCGACCGAGGAGCTGGCGGACGCCAAGGTCTTTCATGCCGGCACCACGCAATACGACGGTCAAATCGTCACCGCCGGCGGGCGGGTATTATGCGCCTGCGCCCTGGGTGACAACGTCTATCAGGCGAAACTCAGCGCCTACGAACTGGTTCGACAGATCCACTGGGACGATGTCTATTACCGCAGCGATATCGGTTACCGCGCCATCGCCCGCGAACAGCAACGCTAGACCCTCTTCGTTAAACTTAGGAACAGCATCATGACCAAACCGTTTGTCGCAATCCTGATGGGCTCCGATTCGGATTTGCCGGTAGTACAGGCCACCCTCGACACGCTGACCTCACTGGGCGTGCCCTATGAAGTCAAAATCACCTCCGCCCACCGCACCCCCGCCGCAACCCATACCTATGTCAAAGACGCCGACCAGCGCGGTTGCGCGGTATTCATCGCCGCAGCGGGGCTGGCCGCACATCTGGCCGGCACGGTGGCGGGACTGACCTTGAAACCGGTGATCGGCATTCCCATGGACGGCGGCCCCCTCAACGGCATGGATGCCCTGCTCTCCACGGTACAGATGCCGGGCGGCATTCCGGTAGCCACGGTGGCCATCGGCAAGGCCGGCGCCAAAAACGCCGCCTATCTTGCGGCACAGATGCTCGCCCTCGCCGATGCCGACATCGCGACACGCCTGCGCGAGGAACGCGAGGCCAATATGCATCAGGTCCAAAACAAGGACGCCGCGCTGCAGGCCAAGCTCAAAGGTGCGTGACGCCCTAACCGTCTGCGCCGGGTGACAGTGATGGACTGGCATCTCAAACGGGCGGCGGCGATCCTCCATGCAGGCGGGATCATCGCCTACCCCACCGAAGGGGTTTGGGGGTTGGGCTGCGACCCCGACAACGCCGAAGCGGTATTGCACCTGCTGGCACTCAAACAGCGGCCGTGGCAAAAGGGGCTGATCTTGATCGCCGCCGACTACGAACAGTTGGCACCGTTTGTCAAAGCGTCTCCGATTATGGTGAAGCGGGCGCGTGCCACATGGCCGGGGCCGGTCACCTGGATTCTGCCGGCGCGGGATTCGACGCCGCAATGGCTACGCGGGATCCATCATAGTGTGGCGGTGCGAGTCACTGCCCATCCGGTGGTCGCGGGCTTATGCCGTCGCTTCGGTGGCGCGCTGGTGTCCACCAGCGCCAATATCGGCGGTCACCCGCCCGCGCGCCGTCGCTTGCAGGTGCAACGTGATTTCGGTTCCGACTTGGACTACATCGTGCCGGGACCGCTGGGGACACAACGCGGCGCCACCGAGATTCGCGACGCCCGCAGCGGCGTGATAATCCGCCGCGGATGAATAATAGCTATTCGATATAAAGGAGACCCATGTCATGAGTGCGCCCGACATTCAGGCCGTCAAAGATTATCTACTGGGAATGCAAGACAGCATTTGCAAGGCTCTGGAGCAGGAGGACGGCGGCGGTCGTTTCCTGGAAGACGCCTGGGACCGTCCCCAGGGCGGCGGCGGTCGCAGCCGGGTCTTAACCGACGGCATGGTGTTCGAGCAAGCCGGCGTGAATTTCTCCCACGTGTTCGGTGATCGGTTGCCGGCCTCCGCCACCGCCCATCGGCCCGAGCTGGCCGGGCGGCACTGGCAGGCCATGGGAGTGTCTCTGGTCATCCATCCCCGCAATCCCTACGTGCCGACCTCCCACGCCAATGTGCGTTTTTTCATTGCGGAAAAAGAAGGCGCCGATCCCATCTGGTGGTTCGGCGGCGGTTTCGACCTCACGCCCTATTACGGTTTCGAGCAAGACGCCATCCATTGGCACCGCACCGCCAGCGAGGCCTGCGCCCCCTTCGGCACGGACGTCTATCCGCGCTTCAAACAATGGTGTGACGATTATTTCTTTCTCAAGCACCGCAACGAACCGCGCGGCATCGGCGGATTGTTCTTCGATGATTTGAACGAATGGGAGTTCGAGCGCTGTTTCGCCTTCCTACGCAGCGTCGGCGACCACTACATCACGGCCTATCGGCCCATCGTCACCCGCCGCAAGGATACGCCCTACGGCGAACGGGAGCGCGACTTTCAACTCTATCGCCGCGGCCGCTACGTGGAATTCAATCTGGTCTACGATCGCGGCACCTTATTCGGCCTGCAATCCGGCGGGCGCACCGAGTCCATCCTGATGTCACTGCCGCCCTTGGTCAAATGGCGCTACAACTGGCAACCGCAGCCCGACACCCCGGAAGCGGAATTGTATGCCGTCTATTTGAAGCCGCAGGATTGGCTGGCCAAGGGGGATTAACCTTCACACACTATTTGATCGCCGTAGCGGTAAGGGTTTATTTCAATACTCGCCCGGTGCGCACGCCCCTTCACAGCCGACACTGAACCACTGTTCGTCATCGAGACGCAGCGCCGTGAGGGAACGACCCCACACACAACCGGTGTCCAGACTATAGACCCCCTCGCCCTGATAACGGCCCAAGGTGGACCAATGGCCGAAGATGACCTTCAAGCCGGCGCTGCGCCGTCCCTGGACCTGAAACCAGGGCATGACGCCGCTGCCCTGACTGCCCGGCGCCCCTTTGTCGCGCAAGGCCAAGCGGCCCTCACCGTCGCAAAAGCGCAGGCGTGTAAAGCAATTGACGATGAAGCGCACGCGTTCCAGTCCCCGGTGATCGTCCCGCCATTGCGACGGTTGATCGCCGTACATGTGGTGAAAAAACGCCTCGGCCTCACTGCCGCGCAACAGGTCTTCGGCCTCCGCGGCGCAGGCTTGGGCGGTGGCAAGATCCCATTGCGGCGGTAAACCGGCGTGGATGAGGGTGTAGCCCAGGCGAGCGTCGTGATGCAGCAACGGCTGTTGTCGCAACCATGAGAGAAGACCGTGACGATCGTGGGCCTCCAGCACATCCATGAAACTGTCCTTAGGCCGCAGGTGGCTGGCGCCGTGGGCCACCGCCAGCAGGTGTAAATCGTGATTACCCAACACCGTCGTGGCGCTGTCTCCCAACGATTTTACCAGGCGCAGGACTTCCACGGATTGCGTGCCGCGGTTGACCAGATCGCCGGTGAACCATACTCGGTCATGGGCCGGCTCGAAACGCACCGACTCCAGCAACTGCAGCAGTTCATCGTAGCAGCCTTGTACGTCTCCAATCGCGTATACGGCCATGGCTTGGTCTCTTCAAACGGCGGTTGCTAAGGTTCCGACGGCGCGGTGCGCAACCAAAAGGTCACCGGTCCATCGTTGGTCAGACTGACTTGCATGTCCGCACCGAAGCGGCCGGTTTGGATCTTCGGGTAGCTACGTCTTGCCCAGGTCACCAGATAGTCAAACAACGCTTGGCCCCGCTCGGGCGTCGCGGCCGGCGTAAAGCTGGGGCGCATGCCTTTACGGGTGTCGGCGGCCAATGTGAATTGCGGCACCAACAGCAGACCGCCGTCGACATCGCAAACATCATGATTCATCTTGCCGTCGTCGTCGGCAAACACCCGGTAACCCAGTAATCGCTCCGCCAAACGCTCCGCCTGGGCCTCGCCGTCCCCGCGTTCCACCCCGATCAATACCAACAACCCGCAATCAATGGCGGCGATCTCCTCGCCAGCCACCACCACCCGGGCCGCACTCACCCGCTGCAGCAGACCGATCACGCCAAGGACACGCTCATGGCGCGGGTGGCGCCCACCAAGGCATCCACGATACCCGGCTCGGTGGCGGAATGGCCGGCGTCGGAGATGATTTTGAGTTCGGATTGCGGCCATGCCCGATGCAGGCGCCAGGCGTTTTCAACGGGGCATACCATGTCGTAACGACCGTGAACGATAACGCCGGGGATATCCGTGAGCCGTCCGGCGTCACGGATGATCTGATCTTCTTCCAGAAAACTGTCGTTCATGAAGTAATGGCATTCGATCCGCGCCAGGCTTAGCGCCGTGCGCGGATCGCTGAAATGATTGACTACCTCGTCCCGGCGCTTCAGCGTGGAACAGCGTCCTTCCCAGGTGGACCAGGCCTTGGCGGCGGCCATGCGGGCGATCTCGTTATCGCCGGTGAGCAGACGATAATAGGCGCCCACCATGTCGTCCCGTTCGCCGCCGGGGACCATCCTTACATAGTCTTCCCAGAAATCGGGAAACACATGATTGGCGCCTTGTTGATAAAACCACTGGATCTCCCAAGGAGTACATAAGAAGATCCCGCGCAGGATCAGACCCAATATCCGATCGGGATGGGTCTCGGCGTACACCAGCCCCAGGGTCGAACCCCATGAACCGCCGAACACCACCCAGCGCTCGATCCCCAGGTGTTTACGGACGGCCTCCATATCGGCGACCAGATGTTGGGTGGTATTGTCGACCAGTTCGGCATGGGGGGTGGAATGACCGGCGCCGCGCTGGTCGAACAACACGATGCGATACATATTGGGATCGAAAAAGCGGCGGTGATACGGTTCGCAACCGGCACCCGGGCCACCGTGCACGAACACCACCGGCAGGCCCTGGGGATTGCCGCACTCTTCGATGTGTAGGGTGTGGAGTTCGTCCACGCGCAAGCTGTGATTGGCGTAGGGTTTGATGTCGGGATAAAGGGAATACATAAGGTTCCGACGCTACCTCTTTGGGCTAACCAGGGATCATATTAACCGGAAACGGCCCGGGGCGACACCGCCCCGGCTGATCAGGCGTTACCGGCCCGCGATGCCCGTTTACGCTCGTGTTCCAGTAATTGCTTTTTGCGCAGACGAATGTAGTGGGGGGCCACCTCCACCAACTCGTCATCATCGATGAATTCCAGGGCCTGCTCCAGGCTCAGCTGGATGGGCGGCGTCAACAGGATATTCTCATCGGAGCCGGCGGCACGGATATTGGTCAGCTGCTTGGCCTTTAACGGATTGACCACCAGGTCGTTGTCGCGGGAATGGATGCCGATGATCATGCCTTCATACACCTCTTCGCCCGGCGCGATGAACAACCGCCCCCGTTCCTGCAAATTGAACAGGGCATAACCCAGGGCCTTGCCCATGCCGTTGGCAATCAACACACCGTTGATGCGCTGCCCGTAGCTGCCCTTCTTCATGGCCGCGTAATGGTCGAAGACGTTGTACAGCAGCCCCGTACCCTGGGTCGCGGTGAGAAACTCGGTACGAAAACCGATGAGGCCTCGCGAGGGAATAATAAAATCCAGGCGCACCCGGCCCTTGCCGTCCGGGACCATGTTTTGCAAATCACC
>CAYWIQ010000175.1:0-5688 GCA_964458405.1 uncultured Chromatiaceae bacterium | reverse complement strand
GCTTCATGATCCTACCGTTGTCTTGAATGATAGAGAGCACTTTGCCACGGGGTTTTGTCCATTGTCCATAAGTGCTTTGTGATTGACTGGTATTTACTGCTAATAACAGGCGTGCCGGAACAAATTGCGGTTCCTCTATCCCGGAGCTACGGGCGCTGATCAATACCTCGGACTACCTAAGCTCTCCTAATTTCACTGGAGCCTTGGCGTAAGCGTCTCAGTCTTGCTGCTTCTCGCCCGGCATCTGCCGCGACATTTCGTATCATGGCGATGATTGGATTTTTTTATCAGATTTTCCTCGTTGTGTCGTTAATAACTATGTGAAAACCTTTGAGAAGTAGTCCGGCCGGGGGTTTTCGGGTACCCTAGGTCGGATACATGTGCGGGATGGTGCACCAGGAGGTGGGTGGTGGTTAATCCACGGTTAGACCTGTTTAAGTTGTGGGTAACGTGAACGGTGCAGCGGCGGTTTATGGTTTTGCCGATGGCGAAGGAATTCATAATGCGGTATAGCGGCGGTGCGCAAAGGTTATCGGCGGCGCTGTGTTGCGTGGTGCTGGTAATGACCATGATGGCCAGGATGGCGTGGGCCGATGACGACACCGAAAAGGAGGCGCAAAAACTGTCGCCGCCCACCGCCGCGCTCAAAAAGATGTCCGAGAGCGAGAACATCGAGCCGCGTAAGCTCGGGGATTTGATCGAGGAAAATGCCGACATCAACGTCGTCAATAAATTCGGCGTCACTATCTTATGGATGGCTGCTCAATATGGTTACGACGGGATCGTTGCCCAATTATTGGCGGCAGGTGCCGATGTAGACAAGTCCGGTGATGACGGTGTCAGCCCCTTATGGATCGCCGCGCAGAATGGTCACGCCAGAATCGTCAAACAGTTGTTAAATGCCCGAGCTAATATGGAGAAGGAGGCGAGAAAGGGCCCGATTGCCGGCATGACCCCCCTAGCGGCGGCGGCGAAGCACGGTCGAATGGATGTTGCCGAGTTATTGATCAAGTCCAAGGCCGACGTCAATAAAGCCAGGGCCGACGGTGAGACGCCGCTCTATTTGGCGGCGGAGGGCGGCTATATCGAGATGGTGCAATTGCTGCTTGGGGCCGGTGCCCAGGTGAGTAAGGACGCCAACGACGGGACTTCCGCATTATGGGCTGCCGCGCAACAAGGTAATGGAGATATCGCAAAAATATTATTGGATGAAAAGGCTAAGGTTGATAAAAGCAGATCGGACGGCGTTACGCCCTTGATGGCGGCGGCGGAGGGCGGTCATGGCGATGTCGTCAATCTATTGCTGGGCCGACATGCCGAAGTGAACAAGGCCGCGAATGATGGGATCACCGCGCTGTGGATGGCGGCGCGAGCCGGCGATTCCCAAAGTATCACATTGCTGATCACGGCGGGGGCGAAGATAAACATCACCAGCGACAGCGGCGCGACCCCGCTATTCGTGGCGGCCCAGGAAGGGCATGGCGATGTCGTCAAGATGCTGCTGGACGCGGGCGCCAATGTGAACCTCAATCGGCGAGACGGCACCAGTCCGCTGCTTATTGCATCCCAGGAAGGTTATAGCGATATCGTCAAGCAATTACTTGGCGCCGGGGCAAAGGTGAACCAAACTCGAACCAATGGCGTGACTGCAATACTGCTGGCGGCCCAAGGTGGTTTCGATACAATCGTCCAGCAATTGCTCGCCGCCCATGCGGACGTTAACAAGGTAGCCAGCGACGGCGATGTGAAGGGTATTACTCCCCTGTTGGAGGCCATTAAAAACGGCCATGTAAAAATCGCTAAACGCCTACTTGCAGCCAAGGCCGATGTCAATGTAGCCAGTTCGGATGGTATTACTCCCTTGTATTTGGCTGCTTCCAACAGTTATGACGACTTGGTCGGTATGTTGTTGGCGGCGCATGCCGATGTCGATGCCGCCAAACCTAACGGTGTAACCCCATTGTGGATTGCGTCGCAAAATGGTGACACCGATATTGCCAGGGCCTTGATTAAGGCCAAGGCCGACGTTAACAAAGTCCGGATAGACGACGGGGCGTCGCCGCTATTCATTGCCTCCCAAGAAGGTAACGCCGAGATAGTCAATCTGTTGTTGCACGCCCACGCCGACGTTTCGATAGCTTTGCAGGGCGGGATGACGCCGCTGCTTGTTGCCTCGGAATTCGGCCAGGTCGCCATCGTCAAGTTGTTGATGGATGCGGGCTCTGACCCAAACGTAACGATAAAATATGAAGATAAGGAATACACTGCAATGTCGTTGGCGAAAGCAAACAATCAAGCCGCCGTTATGGATCTGCTGAAAAAATATGGAGTGTTAGATTTGGAATTCTAAGTTCTTCACGTGGTTTCAACTTCGGTTAACGATTACAAGTTGGTTAGGGTCGAAGGAAATATAGAAAGGAATCAAATTTAATTACTCCTTGTGCCCGGAACAGTCCGATATACATTGATATAAGTCGTGCAAAAGTTAATCTCAGCTAGCTTTTCAGTGACGAGGCGTCTATTCTTTGCCAAGATTGAGGGGGGGGATTATTTGTTCCTTGGCCAGGGGCCGTATCGCTTAAGCGATAGTGCGTCTTTACCCAGTCTCATGCCGGATAGTCGTATGCTACGTGCGGGCGCACGCTATGCAAGCTTGATACAGTAGGGGGTCGTTGGCGAAATATGGCAAAGAAAGGGGTGCTTTCACCCGCTGCCGATGGTGTTCTCGGTTCGCCAGTCCGTAACCTGATCATCGCGTTGACATTTGTCGCTGGAGTGTACCTGGCGGCGACCACCGGCTATTTGGCTGCAGGTTGGTCACTCAACGACGCCACCTATATGGTGACGCTTACTATCTTCTCGGTCGGGTACGATGAGGTTCATCCCATCGATACCGCTTACCTCCGAACGCTTACTACCGCAACTATCGTTTTAGGATGCACCGGAATGATCGTGTTGACCGGCGCAATGGTTCAGGTTTTTACGGCTTATCAGTTACGCAGGATATTAGGGGTGGATCGCATGCAAGCACAAATCGATCGTCTGCAAAATCACGTTATCATATGCGGCTACGGCCGCATCGGTCTGCAGTTGGCAACTGAACTGCAAACCGCCGGCATGGGTTTCGTTATTATCGAACGCGACTCGGCCAAGATCGCCGAGGCGGAGTCATCGGGTTTTCTGTGTATCGCCGCCGATGCAACAGAGGAAAGCGCACTGCGCGCGGCAGGCATCGACCGTGCCAAGGTATTGGCAACCGTATTGCCCGATGACGCCGCCAATGTGTTTATCACCCTTAGCGCACGCAATATGAATGCGGAGTTGGAGATCATCGCCCGCGGTGAAGTGCCCACCACCGAGAGCAAACTGTTCCATGCCG
Source organism: uncultured Chromatiaceae bacterium (assembly GCA_964458405.1). Lineage (GTDB taxonomy): Bacteria > Pseudomonadota > Gammaproteobacteria > DRLM01 > DRLM01 > JARRQJ01. The sequence continues at coordinate 2,309 of CAYWIQ010000175.1, read as the reverse complement.
GAGCGGATAAGGTCGTGTTACCCACTCATATCAGCGCGGAACGCATAGCCGAGATGGTCCTGTATCCGTCAACGGAGCGCTTCGTGGGGAATTCGCCCCAGATGCGCGACATGAAACGTGGTTTGCATGATTTCGGATTGGAATTGGAAGCGGTGACCGTAGCGAATGACGGCGCGATGACCGGCGAGACGGTGGGGGAGGCCGAACGCCGGGGCCAGGGCGCGTTCTTTATCGTGCAAATCGATCGCGCCGACGGCCCGAGCATTCGCCACCCCGGCGAGGACGTAAAGTTAGAGGGGGGTGACAACGTTGTGTTGGTGGTGCGCGGCAGCCGGGTATCGGCGGGTGCCGTATTCACCATGCCCAAGGGACGGGTCAAAGTGGGACGAACAAACTTCTAACAAACGCCACCAAAGGCTAAACGCCGCGCGACGTCTATCGTGCATGCCGGTTAATTTAGCCTTGAATACCCCGCTGTATTCGGTTGCGAATTGCCCCACTGATTTTCAACTATCCATCTCGTCAATTGGCGCAACGTGATGTTGCCGCCAACTATCTGGCGTGCTTGACACCAACCTCGGCGAGACGGATTGTGTCTGTTGGTGTCTGCACGACAGATTGGGGACAGATATGATCTGGTCTGAATTTTTTTAAAATCATGAGGTTGATTTATTTACTAAGCATGACAGTCAACTTTCGATGCTGCTCGCGATGATGCAAAACATGAATATGTCGCACTATGTTCATTTATTTTGGTCTTATGCTATAACGCGATACAGCGTTATCGGGAAGGCGAATCATTAGGGCCGCGAGGGACCGTAGCCGACCATCATCAATCCCGATGTTGAACATCCGTCAATCAGAGGAAGGAGCACCTTATGATACCGGGCACGTTTGACTATCATGCACCCAGCACCGTGGACGAAGCGATCAAGCTGCTCAGTTCACTGGGCGACGAGGCCAAGCTATTGGCCGGCGGCCACAGCCTGCTGCCGATGATGAAGCTGCGCTTCGCCACTCCCGCCCATCTCATCGACCTCAATCGTATCGACAAGCTGCGCGGTATCCGCGAACAGAACGGTATGGTTCACATTGGCGCCATGACCACGGAGAACGACTTGATCGCCTCCCAGTTGTTGCGGGACAAGTGTCCGCTGCTGCCGGAGGCGGCTATGTTGATCTCCGATCCTCAGGTACGCAATTGCGGCACCATCGGCGGGGATATCGCCCATGGCGATCCGGGTAATGATCATCCCGCGGTAATGCTGGCCAGTGAGGTGCAGTTCGTGCTGCAAGGTCCCGGCGGCGAGCGCACGGTTTCCGCCGACGGTTTCTTCCACGGCCTGTATTACACCGAACTGGCGGCGGACGAGATCCTTACCGAGATCCATATCCCGATTCCAGCCAAGGGAAGCGGTTACGCCTATAGCAAACTTAAACGCAAGACCGGCGACTTCGCTACTGCCGCCGCCGCGGTGGTATTGCAACTCGACGGCAAGACCTGCAAGAAGATCACCATTGCCTTGACCAACGCCGCACCGACAGCATTGCGGGCCACGGAGGCGGAGGCGCTGCTGACCGGTAAGGCCATCGATGACGCGCTGATCGAAGAGGCGGCACAGAAGGCCATGACGATCTGCGATCCCGCCGAGGACATGCGCGGTGACCGGGAGTACAAGATTCACATGGCGGGTGAGATGACTCGCCGGGCGATTCGCCAGGCGCTGGCTCGGGCGGGAGGGAATTGATCATGGCTAAGAAACATATCGCATTTACGCTTAACGGGGCGAAGGTCGAGCTGCTGGTGGAGCCCCGCGAGTTGTTAATCCATACCTTGCGCGAGCATCTCCGTCTGACCGGCAGCCACATCGGCTGCGAGACCAGCCACTGCGGTGCCTGTACCGTCGACCTCAACGGCAAGTCGGTCAAGTCCTGCACCGTGCTCGCGGTGCAGGCGGACGGCGGCGAGGTGTTGACCGTCGAAGGCCTGGCAAGCAACGGCCAGTTGCATCCATTGCAGGAAGGCTTCATGCAGCAACACGGTCTGCAATGTGGCTTTTGCACGCCGGGGATGTTAATGCGGTCCTATCGCTTCCTCCAGGACAATCCTCAGCCCAGCGAGGAAGAGATTCGCACCGGCATGTCGGGCAATCTGTGCCGCTGCACGGGTTACATGAATATCGTCAAGGCCGTGCAATACGCGGCTGAGAAAATGCAGAAGGGGGGTTGAGCCATGGCCGCTACCGCAGAGCAGATGGAACGCGAACAGAAACTGGAAGGCATCGGCTGTTCCCGCAAGCGCAAGGAGG
>CAYWIQ010000174.1:0-5690 GCA_964458405.1 uncultured Chromatiaceae bacterium | reverse complement strand
GATGTGTTGAGTCAATTGTATCTGGCCTCGGCGGTGTTGAAGCGTTATCAGGATCAGGGTTCTCCCGAGGCCGACTGGCCACTGGTGAAATGGGCGTGCGACGATGCCTTGTACGCCAGTCAGGAAGGGCTGGACGGTATATTGAAAAACTTCCCCGTACGTTGGTTGTCTGTGCTGGTACGGGTGTTGATCTTCCCGCTGGGAAGACGCTACGCCCCGCCCACCGATCACGTCGGCCATCAGGCGGCCAAGCTGCTGTTGTCGCCGTCGGTGGCGCGTGATCGGCTTACCGCGGGTATGTTCATCCCGCAGGATGATGATGAGGCCTTGGGTCGTATTGAAGCCGCACTGACACAGATCGAGCGGGCCGATGCCATAGAGAAGGTGTTGACCAACGCTATAAAGGGTGGCCAGTTACCCAAGGCCCCCATTGCCGAGCTCATCGATCTAGCGGTGGAGCGCGACATTATCGACAGTCACGACGCCGATCAACTGCGCAGTGCCGAGGCCCTGCGCCGCGAGGTCATCAGCGTGGACGATTTTCCCAAGGAATATTTGCGTCGGCCATAACGCCCGGCGCCAACAATGCAACAGCCCCTACGGTTTAAGGAGGCGACGGTATGTCAGATGAACAAGCAAGATATAAGGGGCGCCCCGTCTATGTGGTGGATGGCGCGCGCACCCCGCAATTGAAGGCCAAGGGTGCGCCGGGTCCGTTCACGGCGTCCGATTTGGCGGTGGGCGCGGGCCGGCCGTTGCTGCTGCGCCAATCCTTCGAGCCCGACGCCTTCGATGAGGTGATCTTAGGCTGCGTCATGCCCGGTCCCGACGAGGCCAATATCGCCCGCTTGGTGGCGCTGCGCCTAGGTTGCGGCCAGCGTATTCCGGCGTGGACGGTGCAGCGCAATTGCGCCTCCGGCATGCAGGCATTGGACGCCGCCTTCCACGATATCGCCGACGGCCGTGCCGATCTGGTATTGGCGGGTGGGACCGAGGCCATGAGCCGCGCACCGGTGTTGTTCGGCGACGCCATGGTGGCATGGCTGGCGCAATGGAACGCGGCCCGCAGCATGGGGGCGCGGATGAAGGCCTTGACCAAGTTGCGTCTCGCCAATTTGGCGCCGATCATCGGTCTATTGCGTGGCCTTACCGATCCGTTGGTGGGTTTGAACATGGGACAGACCGCGGAAAATCTCGCCTATCGCTTTCACGTCAGCCGCGAACAAATGGACGCCTTTGCCTTGGAGAGCCATCAGCGTTTGGCCTTGGCCCAGGATCAAGGCCGACTCGATGAGGTCGAGGCGCTTTACGATCACAAGGGCGTCGTCTATGCCGCCGATGACGGCCTGCGGCGCGACACCGACATGGCCAGGCTGGCTAAATTGAAACCGGTGTTCGATAGAAAGTTCGGCATGGTCACCGCCGGCAACAGCGCCCAGGTCACCGACGGCGCCGCGCTGTTGATCCTGGCCAGCGAAAAGGCGGTCAATCGCCATCAATTGCCGGTGCTGGGCCGCCTGATGGACAGCCAATGGGCCGGCGTCGATCCGGCCCAGATGGGTTTGGGGCCGGCCAATGCCATGGCGCCGTTATTGGCGCGCGGCGGCTTCAAGGTGGACGACATCGATTATTGGGAGATCAACGAGGCCTTCGCCGCCCAGGTGCTGGCGGTCTTGGCCGCCTTGAACGATGAAGACTATTGCCGTGAGGAGCTGGGCTGGGATACTGCGGTGGGTAAGATCGATCACGCCCGTCTAAACGTTGACGGCGGCGGCGTCAGCCTGGGTCATCCGGTGGGTGCCAGCGGGGCGCGCATCGTTCTGCATCTCTTGCATGTGCTGGAGCAGCGCCAGGCCCGGCGCGGTATTGCCAGCCTGTGTATCGGCGGCGGTCAGGGCGGCGCCATGCTGCTGGAAAGGGAGGGCTAGGTCATGACCGTGTTGGGTTCATATCGCAATTGGCGTCTGGAAACGGACAGCGAGCGCATCGCCTGGTTGTATGCCGACAAGGCGGACAGCAGCACCAACGTGTTGTCCAAAGAGGTTTTGGAGGAACTGCATTTCATCGTCGATCGGGTTTCTGCCGAACGGCCCCAAGGCCTGATCATCCTCTCTGCCAAGGACAACGGCTTTATCGCCGGTGCGGACGTCAAGGAATTCACCGCCATCCAAAACTATGATGAGGCGCTGGAACTGATTACCCGCGGCCAGTCCATACTGGATCGCATCGAGAAGCTGCCTTTCCCCACAGTGGCGATGATTCACGGCTTTTGTCTGGGCGGCGGCTTGGAACTGGCCTTGGCTTGTCGTTATCGGGTGGCGCAGGACGATGGCGGTACCCGCTTGGGCCTGCCCGAAGTGCAGTTGGGTATCCATCCCGGCTTCGGCGGTACGGTACGCCTGCCGCCCCTGGTGGGTGCGCCTGTCGCAATGGACTTGATGTTGACCGGTCGCAGCGTGGATGCACGCCGCGGGCAACGCATGGGTTTGGTGGATTACGCGGTGCCGCAGCGGCAATTGCGTCGTGCCGCGTTGGCGCTGTTGGCCGAGCATCCCATGCCCCATCGCCCCGGATTCCTGGCGCGGATGAGTAATGCCGCATTGGTGCGGCCGGTGCTCGCCGGCTTCATGCGCAAGAAGACCGCGGAGAAGGCCATTGCCGCCCACTACCCCGCGCCTTTTGCGCTAATCGATTTATGGGCGGCGCACGGCGGCGACCGCGAACGCATGATGCAGGAGGAAGGGCGTTCGGTGGCGCGACTGTTGACCGGTGAAACGGCACAGAGTCTGGTCAGGGTTTTCACGCTGCAGGAACGTCTCAAATCCCTGGGGCGCGGCGGCGACTTCAAGCCGCGGCGGGTACACGTCATCGGCGCCGGGGTGATGGGCGGTGATATCGCGGCGTGGTGTGCACTACGCGGCTTACAGGTTACCGTCCAGGATCGCAATCCAGAGGCCTTGGGGCGGGTAACCAAACGCGCCTATAGCCTGTTCAAGAAAAAACTCAGGCAGCCGCGCCTGGTGCAGGCCGCCATGGATCGGTTGTTGCCGGACAAGGATGGCGCGGGACTCAAGCGCGCCGATGTGGTGATCGAGGCCATCTTCGAAGACATCGACGCCAAGCAGAATCTCTACCGGGAGATCGAGCCCTTGATCCGTCCCGAAGCCTTGTTGGCCACCAATACTTCCAGTATTCCGTTGGAGACCCTGAGCCAGGCCCTGGCACGTCCCGAACGCTTGGTCGGGGTGCACTTCTTCAATCCGGTGGCGCAGATGCAGCTGGTGGAGGTGGTGAGCAGCCCTGTTACCTCGGCGGAGGTTGCTAAACAGGCCGCCGCCTTCGTGCGCCATATCAGTCGCCTGCCGCTGCCGGTCAAGGGCTCGCCGGGCTTCTTGGTGAACCGGGTATTGATGCCTTACCTGTTGGAGGCGGTGGCCTTGGAGTCGGAAGGCGTGCCGGCGGCGGTGATCGATCATGCCGCCACCCAGTTCGGTATGCCCATGGGGCCTATTTTGTTGGCCGACACCGTGGGGTTGGATATCTGCTTGTCGGTGGCGGAGATCCTGGCGGAGCAACTGCATGGCGGCGCCGTGCCGGAGCGCCTGCGGGAACTGGTGACGGCCGGCCGGTTGGGGCGCAAGAGCGGCCAGGGTTTTTACAGCTATAAGGACGGGAAACCCGTCAACGCCAAGCTCGACAAGGATCAGAAGATTGCCCCGGAGATAACCGATAGGCTGATGTTCCGCTATTTCAACGAGGCGGTGGCCTGCCTGCGGGAAGCGGTGGTGGCCGATGGCGATCTGTTGGACGCCGGCATGATCTTCGGTACCGGCTTCGCGCCGTTTCGGGGTGGTCCCATGCATTATATCGACAAGACCGGTATGCCCAGCGGACGGCAGCGCTTGGAAGAGCTGGAGCACGTCTACGGTGAACGCTTCCATCCCGATCCGGCCTGGAACGGTTGAGTCTTAGTCATCGGTACATTGGTCCGACTCGAACCCGCGATCCATGGCTAGGCATTGCTTAGCGCTCAAATTTACATGTGTTCCAAGGGACGTGCGGCGTGCAACGGCTTCTCGATAAAAGGCATTAGCCGGCCATCTTCCATTTCTTATGCAAGTTGGCGAATCTAAAAATCACTGCTGCTGACTCTGTGGCAACCTGATTGGCCGCAATCTTGATGTCGCGCATCAGGGGTGCCGCGATGGCCACTACTAAATTGACTTAGGTGGCAGACTGCGCAATATGGCGTGTACGACGAAGTTTCGAAGGTCGTGATTTCATAGAGCACCGGACCCGTGTCCGTATGGCATTGAGTACACGTCGTGACTCTCCTAGTACTATGATCACCCGGGTAATGACCTGTGGGTGAGTGTTTATAAGACACCTGGCTCCAATTCGATGTGCTCGTGTGGCAGGTGGCGCAGGCGGTGATGTTTTTGCTTGAGGTCTTAGAGACAATGTGGCCCGATGGTTGAGGCGTCGCAATGTGGGCCGCATTAGCGCCATCATGCTTTCCATCGTGACAGGTCTCACAACCTTCGAAGGTTACCACCGAATGATCCATCGACGCGCCGGCGAAGCTCACCCCGGGATTTTTATGGCAACTGTAACAACCAACTTCCGCGCCCGCATTGACAATCGGAATATGAGTGCGGTTTGGATCGTCGGTTACATCCGTTACGCCGGATGTGCCTGCGGCATGGCAGCCGGCATCCTGGCAGCCGGTGGTCACGCCGGTGTGATCGAAGCCTGAGGCATTGGCGAACGATGTCGTGGTATGACACGCGCCGCAGTCTGCACTCGTCACAATATGATTCGACGGTTTGCCGGTCGCGCCGAGGATGGTGCCGCCATGACAATTTGTGCACGTCTTCCCGGTCATTTCAGGACCGCTGTGATCGAAGGTGCCGCCGGCAAACGATGCGGCTGTTGGCGGATAACCCGTGTGGCAGGATGAGCAATCCCGGGAGGTCGGCACATGGTTTTGCGGCTTGCCCGCCGCATTCACGCCATCGTGACAAGTTGCGCAGGCATTGGTCAGTGAGCTATTTACTCCAGTCAGTGTCGTGTGATCGAAGCCCGCGGTGAAGCTGCCGCCGGCCTGATGGCAATTTTGGCATTCGGTCGACGTCGATGGGTGAGACGGACCCCTGCCGATCGGTTCAGCGGTTCTACCGTCGGCGTGGCAACTAATGCACGCTTGGGCTTTGATTGCCGGATCCTGGTGGTTGACAGGATTGGTCTCCTTGAAATTACCGGTCGTGGTGTGGCAGGCATTGCAATCCCAACCATTCGCATCCACCGTGGTGTGCACGGAATCCGTTGGATGACTCTTGGCAAGATAGATGGCATTGTTGTATGCGCCGTTGTGGCATGTGCGGCAACCCGTTGTGTAGGCGGGATGGACCGTATTCACAAATGGATCGGCCTTGGCGAAGCCGCTTAAAGACGTGCCGTTTACACTGGGACCATTGGTGGTGTCTGCGTGGCACTTGCTGCAATCATCCGACGTGGGGATGTGGCCTGCCGGCCTCGAGATAACGATTATACCGTCATGTGCCGTACCATCATGGCAACTTGAGCAATTAGTGGTTATTCCGGCCGCAATATGGTCAAAGCTCGTCAGAGTGAAGCTTGAGTATCCAGTGCCGTGACACACTAAACAATCCTGCCCCTTTGTCGGCACG
>CAYWIQ010000173.1:4060-5692 GCA_964458405.1 uncultured Chromatiaceae bacterium | reverse complement strand
CCCACTAGGTTGAGACGGAAGATATCCAGCCACAGGGGCATGATCGCGAAGATCAATAGCGCCAAGATCGCGAGGCCCATAGACCCCTGACGACCACCTAACCATCTTGTATAGAATGTGTTCATGCATTTCCCCTTTGACTGCTACTTGCGAACCTTGCTGGCGAACAGGCCTTCGGGCTTCATCATCAGAATACCGATGACGACCAGCAGGGTTACTACCTTGCCCATGGCATTGGTCAGGAAGAAAGTGAGGATCGACTGTGCCTGAGCAATGGAGAATGCGGATGCCACTGCACCCAACAGGCTGGTAGCGCCACCGAACACGACTACCAAGAAGGTACCCACGATGTACTGAGAACCACTGGTGGGTCCGGTGGAAGCGATCGTGGTGAATGCCGCACCGGCGATGCCCGCGATGCCGCAGCCGATGGCGAAGGTCATGCGGTCCACCATCTTGGTGTTGATGCCGACGGCGCCGGCCATGATGCGGTTCTGGGTCGTCGCCCTGACCTTGAGGCCCCAACGCGACTTATAGAGGAAAAAGACTACGCCTGCAGTCACTACCACAGTAAGGGCCATCACCACCATGCCGTTGACGGGGATATCAATGGTATCGGTCACCGACCATGAGCCCATCAGCCAATCGGGAAGATTTGGGCTGACCTCGCGACCGCCAAACGTGGAGCGAAAGATCTGCTGCATGATCAAACTCAGCCCCCAAGTCGCCAGCAGCGTATCCAACGGTCGTTTGTAAAGATGGCGTATCATCAGATATTCCACCAGATAACCCACCACGAAGGCGATAGCGAATGCCGCCACGATGGCGATGATTAGATAATAAGGAAGGAACGCCGGAAAATATTTCTCGGTCATCTTGCCTATGAAGTAGATGGTATAGGCGCCGATGGTCATGAACTCACCATGAGCCATGTTGATAACACCCATCTGGCCGAAGATGATCGCCAACCCTAGCGCCATCAATAACAACACACTGAAGAGACTCAGGCCGGAAAAGCCCTGCATTACTACGATGGATCCCAAATCCGATAGCGAATAGCCAAACATAATGTTTCTCCAGTTCTAGTTTCAATTCAGCATCGCCAGGGCGTCCCCGGAGCACGGAGTGCGCGACCCCGGGGACTGTGGAGACGTCATTACCTCGATCAATACCCCTTGGGGAACGGGTTGGGCATGATGTAGTCGGACGTGTAAACGATATCCGCCTGACCATCGGCGCGCCATTCGCCGATCCGTAGCCGTGTCTTCAAATGGTGGTTAGGCTCTAGATATACCTCACCTTCCGGCGCAGCGAAGGTGATCTTGCCGCTCTGTTCGGCCTTCACCACCTTGTCAGTGTCGAAGCTACCGGCCATTTCCACCGCTTTCTTCCAAATCCACGGACCTTCATAGGCGGCCTGGGTTACGTCGCCGATGGGCGCATCGTCGCCCCACTTCTTCTTGAACTCGGCGACGAACTTCTTGTTAGCCGGCGTATCAAGCGACTGGAAATACTTCATGGCGGAATAGAATCCCTTTAAATTTTCACCGCCTATCCCGTGCGCCTCATCTTCCGTTACCGACAAGGTCAACAAGGTCTGTTTCTTGCCGGTGATGCCGGCCGCCTTGAGTT
>CAYWIQ010000173.1:0-4050 GCA_964458405.1 uncultured Chromatiaceae bacterium | reverse complement strand
AACCATGCCACATTGGAACCGCCCACCACAGCGGCGTAAATGACATCGGGGCGCTTGAGGCGAATCTTGTTGATGGTGGAGCCGAATTGGGTGCTACCCAAGGCGGCGTATTCTTCACCGACGATCTTGCCGTGCAACACCCGAGTAATGTACTCGCGGGCAAGCTTCATTGTGGTGCGCGGCCAGATGTAATCGGAACCGATCAGATAGAAAGTTTTGGCATGCTTGGTCTTGGCCACCCAATCGAGGCCGGCGAAAACCTGCTGAGTCGCCTCTTGGCCGGTATAGATGACGTTCTTGGACTCTTCCAATCCTTCATAGAAGGTCGGGTAATACAGTAGACCGTTGTCGCGCTCCAGCACCGGTAATACGGCCTTACGCGAAGCGGAGGTCCAGCAGCCCATGATCGCGGCCACATGGTCATTCTCTAGTAATTTCTTGGCCTTTTCCGCAAAGGTCGGCCAGTCGCTGGCGCCGTCCTCTTGAATGTATTTGATCTTGCGCCCAAGCACCCCACCCTGGGCATTGATTTGATCAATGGCGAGCTTTTCGGCTTCCTGTGCGCCGGTTTCGCTAATCGCCATGGTTCCGGTTAAAGAGTGAAGAATACCAACAGTCACGGTGTCGTCGGTCACGGCGAGGCCCGTAGTATTCACCTTCGAGGTTGGCGGTGCCGCTGCAAACCCATCAGCCATCGTAACCGATAAAGCCACCCCCATGGCCGCCGCTACGGTGCGCCGCCACTGGTTAATTTTCCATCGCTTAGTCATATGCAACCCTTTCTCATAGTCGGCTAAACCAGTCGCATACTCACATCAATCTTAATTCATGATGATGATGTATTACGCGTTGTCACCGATGCTCTCATTGCGCAAGCACCATTACCTACGCTGACTTGGTAATTGCAAGGAGTATGCCTGTTTATAGAAGGGATTATTTTTACGTCATCTGCACAAGAATGAAGCGGAAAGCAGAAAATTTCCTGATGGTAAAACGCCTATAATACAAGCATATTTTATTACGCAGTTATTCATGCACCAAATTGCCCCCGCGCAGGGAGACAAAATGATGCGATCAATATTCGACAAATCCAACCGCGTGCATCATTACAGTTAAGCGGTCTTATAGAACATGGTGCATGCGTTGAATATGCGTATCATATTTGTGCAAGGCGCACGACCAGATAAGCGCATCAGCGTTGCGACCGCAAATGCATCGGTCTTATATAGACTCAATGCGCACCCGCTTACTGCGCTATTGTCCCAAGCAATACGGGTGAAGGACACTACCAATGTGGATGCATAGACAAACAATGCTCCATATTTTCGGCCTATCTCTATGGTCTCATACCCTATGCATGCTTGTTGAAATGATGCCTTCAGCAACCAGCCGAATCGCAAACCCACCGGACAAACAGCCTCACGGAGAATTAACGAAGTAGTAGTCGATTCGAGTTCACAATAAAAAGGCGCGTAAAACGCGCCGAGATGGAAAATAACGGGAATTAGACGGATTGATCGTGGCGTCTAGTTAATGACCCAACATCCAAGGTCTACCGCCGCCATGGTTGTGTTTATGTGCAGGGTAATGGGCATGGCTATGCTTCCCCTTATGGTCGTGACCATGATGGTCACCGCCTTTGTGCATTCTTTTAGGTTCATGGGCGCTTCGCTCATTGCGTTCCCAGGCAATGCGATTATTCTTTTCCATTATGGCCAGCCGCGGAGCAGACATCATCCGTGGGGCCTTAGCATTGCAATCAGGACATTCCACCGCCAGATCACATTCACTCATGGGCCGCAATTCGGTAAACGGCCCACAGTTATCACACATGAATTCGTAGAGAGGCATTGCCGTACTCCTGCTGTTATCCTAGCTCTGCTTTGCACGGCGCCCCGCCACAAATATTTCAAGCGGGACCGCCGTGCAGCGCGCTCCATTCAACTATTGAACCGCAGCCAAATCGACTTCACCGTTTAGGTATTTTGTCGGGCCCGCTTCACTCATCTGGATATCGAAATCAAAGATTTCCGAAGGTAGCCACAACGTAGCGCAAGCGTTGGGAATATCGACGATACCACTGATATGCCCTTCGACCGGCGCCGTACCGAGAATGGCGTAGGCCTGTTCGCCGGTGTAGCCGAACTTCTTCATATACTCGATGGCATTTAGGCAGGCGCGGCGGTAGGCGATGTGAGCATCGAGATAGTGCTGCTTGCCGTCTTCGTCGACCGAGATTCCCTCAAAGATAAGGTAGTTGGAGTAGCGCGGTTCCATTGGGCTGGGCTTGAAGATGGGATTGGTAACACCGTATTTCTTCACGCCGCCCTTGATGAGATTGACGCGAATGTCCAACCAGCCGGCCATCTCGATGGCACCGCAGAAACTGATTTCACCGTCGCCTTGCGAGAAGTGGATATCACCCATGGACAACCCACCATGTTTCACATAAACCGGGAAGAACACCTGTGAGCCACGGGTCAGGTTCTTGATATCGCAGTTACCGCCGTGTTCTCGCGGCGGCACCGTACGCGCGCCCTCCATGGCCGCCTGCTTCGCCGCTTCACCGGTCATTCGCCCCATCAAGGCGGTATCGGCGTAGGGCAACGCCGCCAATGGCGGCACACGGTCGGGATCGGTCGCCACCAGTGTTGCCTCACGTTCATTCCAGGTCGATAACAGTTCCTTGGACGGCAGACAGCCGATCAGACCGGGGTGCATGATGCCGGCAAACTCCACGCCGGGAATATGCCGCGAGGAGGCGTTTATACCGTGAAAATCCCAGCAGGCCTTACGCGCGTCCGGGTAATGGTCGGTCAGAAAGCCGCCGCCGTTGGATTTTGCAAACAATCCGGTAAAGCCCCATTCCGATTCGGCCAGGGTGCCGATGTCTAAAATATCCACCACCAGCAAATCCCCCGGCTCGGCACCTTCTACGCCGATGGGCCCACTAAGATAATGTACCTTGGTCAAATCGACATCATGGATGTCGTTGGCTTTATCATCATTGACGATCTGCCCGCCGGTCCAATCAATGCATTCTACCCGGAACTCGTCACCGGGCTTGACCATCGCCACCATGGGGATATCCGGATGCCAGCGGTTGTGTAATACATCACTCTGTTCTTCGGGCGTCTTGTTTACATCTACTTTGATCAAAGTCTTTGGCATAATCATTCCTCACAAACGTGCTGGATCTTGGACATCATTAACAGTGGATGCCCTCCGGGCTCGCTAGGGGAAAGTGCAAACCTTATACCAAATAATGTTTATCCATAGTCAACAAAGGCTTAATCGATTCGATGCCGCGATCACGGCACTCAAACCGCCTTGGCTTGGTGCAGGCCTAAAATTAAATGTACCTTATTGATGCGATGCATCTGTGGATGTGATGACCCAAATTAATGCGCGTATGACATAACCGCACATTAAGATCGCGCTATGATTTCCGTGACCTGGCAATAAACCACGAAAGTTATGCAGCCGCCTCTCTGACCTGATTTCTGCCGGACTCCTTAGCCATATAGAGCGCCTTGTCCGCTGCGCCGATCAAGGCATCTATATCGTGTCCGTCTTCTTGGAAGGTCGCGACCCCGAAAGAGGCGGTGGCGCGGATTATGGTTGCATTATAGGACATTAGCGCCGCAGCGAACGCCTGGCGAAGTTGTTCCGCTCTGGCGACTGCACCTTCGCGGGTCATACCGGGCAGCACCAATAGGAACTCCTCACCGCCGTAGCGACATAAGATGTCACCACCACGCGAATAATGTTTTAATAATCTACTAAATGCCCTTATTACCTCATCTCCCGCCAGATGACCGTACTCATCGTTGACTACTTTAAAATGATCTATATCGCACATGATCAAGGAGCATGGGTCGAGGTTTCGCTGGCAGCGGTTGATTTCATTATCCAACATTTCGGTCAGTGAACGTCGGTTGCACAAGCGGGTCAGGGGGTCAGTCTGGGCCAGCTCCAGCAACAGCCTGTTGCTGCGGCGCAGTTCATCCTGGAGAGTTTTCAGTTGCAGATGGACCTTGAGGCGAGCCA
>CAYWIQ010000172.1:2287-5780 GCA_964458405.1 uncultured Chromatiaceae bacterium | reverse complement strand
CTCGGCGGTCTCGTGGAGGTACTTCAGGATCGAGGGGCCGTCGGCGATCGCCTTCGGGTCGGTCCACGGCCGGAACGAATAGCCGAGGGTGTACATGTCCGAGTCCGAGCGGATCCCCGGATAGCGGAACAGGTCCCAGGTGCCACCCATGCATTCCCGGCCCTCGAGGATCACGTAGCTGCGCTCGGGGCAGAGGGTCTGGAGGTGGTACCCGGAGCCGATCCCGCCGAGGCGATTGCCCGCGATGCCGTTCTCAAGCGGGGTCGCTGTCTGGGTGGAAAGATCTTCGTAACTGCCGCTGATGCTGCCGATGGCGATCAAATCGGTGCCGGCGTGCGCATTGGCGGCGGCCAGCAAAGAAGAAATCGCAAGGGCAATGGGTTTTAGATCAGGCATGAGGTCGACTCCTTTGGGAATATTGATGATGAGCGAGGGGCCTCATTGTCGTCATTGACTGTGAAACAATGATTACAAGCACCATGCGTTTTTGTTGTGTCGGCCAAAGCGGTAGGCGGATTTGGTGGGAACGTGCGGCCAATACAATGTCGGCATAGGCCGATGTGACGCACTTAAACCGCATTTGGAAGTCGAATGCTTCATGATGCGGGGTGAGCGAAGGATTGTTTGGTGTCCCCGTGGATATGTGCATAAGGGCGCTCGGTAGTGAAGGGCGACGGTTTGTGCTTGGCAATCGAGGGTTAAACCGGATAGTCTGAACGGCTTTCCACTTTGTCGAGATGCAGGTCGTACCCGGGTGACGGTGGGGTGGCGATGAAGGCGCTGAATAGACTATGCCGAGGAGGTACAGGCGATGGAGAAAGTGATGAGCCCAGAAAGACAGGCGGCAACCCAACGCAGTGATGATTTGGAGGGCGTGGTCGCCCTCATCCTGGATGAGGCCAAGCGGCAGGGCGCCAGCGCCGCGGAGGCGGGGGTGAATGCCGAGAACGGTTTGTCGGTGACGGTGCGCCTCGGCGAGGTAGAGACCGTAGAGCACAATCGCGATAAGGGGCTGGGCGTCACCGTCTATTTCGGGCAGCGCAAGGGCTCGGCCAGCACCTCGGATTTTTCCCGGGAAGCGATAGGCGAGACCGTGGCGGCCGCGAGTGCCATCGCCGGATTGGCCGACGCCGAACGCATGGCCGGTCATATCCCCGACCTCGATCTCTGTCATCCTTGGGCGTTGGCCGCTGAACGGGCCATTGAGCTGGCGACGGAATGTGAGGCCGCGGCGCGGACGGTGGATAAGCGTATTACCAATTCGGAAGGGGCGACGGTTTCCAGTCATTCCGGGCGGCGGGTCTACGGCAACAGCCATGGTTTCCTGGGGGCCTATCCCAGTTCGCGCCACAGTGTAAGTTGTGCGGTGATCGCCGACGATGGCAACGGTATGCAGCGCGATTATTGGTATACGGTGGCGCGCGACAGTGCTGACCTGGAGGCTGTGCGCAGCGTCGGGCAACGAGCCGGTGAGCGTACCGTCAGACGCCTCGGCGGCCAGCGCCTGTCCACCCGTCAGGCGCCGGTGCTGTTCGTGGCGGAGATCGCCGGCTCGTTGTTCGGCAATTTCGTCCGTGCGGTGCGTGGTGAAAGCCTTTACCGCAAGTCCTCGTTCTTACTGGATCAGCTCGGTGAGACCATATTTCCCGATTTTATTCATATCCATGAACAACCTCATCTCAAGAAGGCGTTGGGTAGCGCACCTTTCGACAGTGAAGGGGTGGCGACCCAGGCGCGCGATCTGGTGACCGCGGGGGTGTTGCAAAGCTACGTGTTGGACAGTTATGCGGCACGCAAGCTGGGGATGGAGACCACCGGCAATGCCGGCGGGGTGCACAACCTCACAATCGACTCCGGCGGGCTGGATTTCGCGGGTTTGCTGAAGGAGATGGGAACGGGGCTGTTGGTCACCGAGATGATGGGTATGGGAGTGAATATCGTTACCGGTGATTATTCGCGCGGCGCGGCGGGATTCTGGGTGGAGAACGGTACTCTCCAATACCCGGTGGAGGAGATCACCATCGCCGGCAATCTGCGCGACATGTTCAAAGGCGTCGTGGCGGTGGGCAATGATGTCGAAACCCGCGGTAACACCCGCAGCGGTTCGGTGTTGATCGAGCGCATGACCATCGCCGGAACCTAGGATCTAGTTAGCCGCGAGCGAAGGATCTGCCAGTAGTGAACAGGACCAAGTTGACATTGAGCCTCGTGTTGGTCGGCGTGGTGATTCTGTTTACGCTACAAAACACTCAGGTGGTGGAGGTGCGTCTGTTGTTTTGGACGTTGTCCATGTCGCGGGTGTTGTTGATTATCCTGTTGTTGGTAGTGGGTGTGGTGCTGGGGTGGGTGGGACACGGCGTCTATAGTCGCCGCGCCCGCCGTTAGAACCATTTCTTACGTTTGAAATACAATAACATCCCACCGATCATGGCGATGATGATCAGCCACGAGCCGAGATAGCCGTAGCGCCAGTGCAGTTCCGGCATATGGGTGAAATTCATACCGTACACGCCTACTAAAAAGGTGGGCGGGATGAACAGGGTGGCGATGACGGTGAGCACCCGCATGACCTCGTTGAGGCGGTTGCTGGTGCTGGACAGATAGACGTCCAGCATGCCGGCGGCCATGTCGCGATAGGTCTCGAACAGGTCCATGATCTGGATGGTGTGGTCGTAGCAGTCACGTA
This sequence comes from uncultured Chromatiaceae bacterium, assembly GCA_964458405.1. GTDB lineage: Bacteria > Pseudomonadota > Gammaproteobacteria > DRLM01 > DRLM01 > JARRQJ01. The sequence goes on along the minus strand of CAYWIQ010000172.1, from coordinate 3,094 downwards.
GGTAGGGACGGGTGCTTTCCTCGATCAGGGACTGGTCTTCACGCAGCAACTGATTGATCACCTCCCGTTGCGGCCACAGCATGCGGCGCAGCAGCAGCATGTCACGTTTCAATTCGTGGATCTGCGCCAAGGTTTGTTGCGAGGGCTTGCCCAGCAGTTCATCCTCCAACTGCTCGATCCATTCGCCCAGTGACTCGAGGACGGGGAAGCCTTGGTCGATGATGATGTCGAGCAGGGAGTAGAATAGATAGTCGGCACCGCGGCGGCGCAGTCGCCCGCCGTTGGCGCGCAGGCGCTTGCGTACCGGTTCGAAGGGGTCGTCGTCGCCGTTGTAGAAGCTGATGATGTAATTCTTGCCGAAGAACAGGCTGACTTGCTCGGTGTCTAGTTCATCGCCGCGCAATGCCGGAAGGCTCATGATGGTGAACAATTGGTGGTCGTAGTGCTCCAGCTTGGGACGTTGGCCGGTATTGAGTACGTCTTCCAAGGCAAGGGCATGGAGGCCGAAGATTTCCCCGAGTTCTTTCAGCAATTCGGGGGATGCATAGCCATAGGCGTGTATCCAGGTGATGGTGTCGCGCTCTAGGTAGGTCTTGCATTCCTGTGGAGGGATTTCTTCACGCTCATTGAGGAGCGCGGCATTGTATTCCAGCAAGCGCAGTTTGAGGGGGCGGTGCTCAGCGGTGTCGTGAGCGGTCAAGGTGCCGGGTGCCGTGCCGGGTGGGTGATAGCGCTTGGTGAAATAGGCCATCTGTCCTTCCTCCAATCAGGTGTGGGCTGATGCGGCTTATATAGTAACCGCTGGCG
>CAYWIQ010000172.1:0-2187 GCA_964458405.1 uncultured Chromatiaceae bacterium | reverse complement strand
TGTCCTTCCTCCAATCAGGTGTGGGCTGATGCGGCTTATATAGTAACCGCTGGCGCGCCTCGCGGCAGCGTGATAGCCAGTGACCATGTTTCCGGGTTATCCTTATCCGCCGTACCGGTCGCGGTGCCTGAACACCACAAGCAGGGAGTTCAATAACAACAAATGGTATCTGAGGATGGCGCAACGCTTTTGGTGGAGATACGCGGGTTGTCGTTCGCCCGCGGTCCGCGGGTGATCTTCGACGGCGTCGATATCGATATCCCCCGCGGCAAGGTCACCGCCATCATGGGACCTAGCGGTACCGGCAAGACCACCTTGCTCAAGCTCATCGGCGGCCAGTTGCAGCCTCAGGCCGGTACCGTCAAGGTCGACGGCCAGGATGTGCATAAGCTGCGTCACCGTGATCTCTATACCCTGCGCAAGCGCATGGGCATGTTGTTCCAAAGCGGCGCCCTGCTCACCGACCTGAATGTGTACGATAACGTCGCCTTCCCGTTGCGCGAGCATACCCGCCTATCGGAGGAGATGATCCGCGACCTGGTGTTGATGAAGCTCCACGCGGTGGGCCTGCGCGGTGCCCGCGATCTGATGAGCAGCGAGCTGTCGGGTGGGATGGCGCGGCGGGTGGCCCTGGCGCGGGCCATCGCCCTGGATCCCATGATGATCATGTATGATGAACCCTTTACCGGCCTGGATCCCATTTCCAAGGGCGCCATCGTGCAGTTGATCCACCGTTTGAATGAAGCACTGGGCCTTACCAGTATCGTGGTGTCCCATGATGTCCAGGAGACGGCGTCGATCTCCGACTATATATATGTGTTGTCCGGCGGCAAGGTGGTGGGAGGCGGCAAACCCGAGGCGTTGCGGGACACCGATTCCGAATGGGTGCGGCAGTTCATGCAGGGCTTGCCAGACGGACCCGTACCGTTTCATTATCCGGCTGCGGATTATGCGACGGATCTGTTGGCGGGTAACGGTTGATGGTGGAGTGGTTGGCGCGGCTGGGCCGCTCGGGGCTGTCCTTCTTCGAACGACTGGGAAGGGCGCATCTGTTTTTGCTGCAGATACTGGCCGGTCTGCCGGGTCTGTTGCTGCGGCCGCGCCTGGTCATCCAACAGCTGTATTCCATCGGGGTCTTATCCCTGATTATCATTGTGGTTTCCGGCTTATTCGTGGGTATGGTGTTGGGCTTGCAGGGTTACAATACCCTGGTGGATTTCGGGGCCGCGCAATCGCTGGGCGTGGTCGTGGCCTTGTCATTGGTACGCGAGCTGGGGCCGGTGGTCGCGGCACTGCTTTACGGCGGGCGTGCCGGTTCGGCGCTGGCCGCCGAGATCGGGTTGATGAAGGCCACCGAACAATTGTCGGGGATGGAGATGATGGCGGTGGACCCGATCAATAGGGTCATTGCCCCGCGTTTTCTGGCGGGCGTCATTGCCATGCCGTTGCTGGCGGCCATCTTCAGCGCCGTGGGGGTATGGGGTGGTTATTTCGTGGGGGTGGGGTTGCTGGGCGTGGATGAAGGCGCCTTTTGGTCGCAGATGCAGGCCCACGTGGGTTTGTACGATGATGTATTGAACGGTGTCATCAAGAGCGCGGTGTTCGGTGTCGTGGCCACCTGGATTGCGGTATTCGAGGGGTATGATGCGGTGCCGACCTCCGAAGGCGTGAGTCTCGCCACGACCCGCACCGTGGTGCACACCGCTTTAGCGGTGCTGGGAATGGATTTCGTGTTGACGGCCCTTATGTTCGGTAGTGATTGATATGAAACAGACGACGACGGCGGAGATCATGGTGGGGGTGTTTGTGGCGGCCGGCTTGGCGGCATTGTTCATGTTGGCCATGAAGGTGAGCAACATCAGTAAACTGACCGATAGCAACGGCTATGAGGTTACCGCCTACTTTGAGAACGTCGGCGGTTTGAAGGTGCGTTCCCCGGTGACGGCATCGGGTGTCAACGTGGGACGGGTGGCGGACATCCGCTATGACGATAAATTGTTCGAGGCCTTGGTGACGCTTAAACTTAACCGTGCTTACCATCTGCCGACGGATAGCAGCGCCAGTATTTTCACCTCCGGGTTGCTGGGCGAGCAGTACGTGAGTCTGGAGCCCGGTGGTTCCGATAAAAATCTCAAGGATGGCGACCGCATCAAGATCACGCAGTCGGCGATGATTTTGGAACAGGTC
>CAYWIQ010000171.1:0-5804 GCA_964458405.1 uncultured Chromatiaceae bacterium | reverse complement strand
AAGTTTGGTGATTCCAAATGAACGACGAGCAACGCGGCATGGCCGCTTTTGGGGCGCAACCCGAAGGGACGGGGCCATTTTGCCGCGATACGGCGTTGCCGCTCGCTTATGTACCGCAAGTACACGGCGTTCGCGGCGCCTTGTCTCGCGCCAAAATGGCCTCCGTCGCCGCGGTATGGATAGTGTTAACAGGCCCTAAGACCTGAATTTTCCAGGGTGACAAACAAAGGGGAACAGTGGATGGATGCGAACAAATCAAAGGCGCTGAGCGCCGCGTTGAGCCAGATAGAGCGCCAATTCGGCAAGGGCTCCGTGATGCGCATGGGGGATGGTGGAATCGTCAAGGATGTGGAGGTAGTCTCCACCGGTTCGCTGGCGTTGGATATCGCCCTGGGCATCGGTGGCTTGCCGCGGGGCAGGGTTGTCGAAATCTACGGTCCGGAATCGTCGGGCAAGACCACCTTGACCTTGCAGGTGATCGCCGAGGCGCAGAAAAAGGGCGGTACGGCGGCCTTCGTCGACGCCGAGCATGCCTTGGACCCGATTTATGCCCGTAAACTGGGGGTGAAAGTCGATGACCTGTTGGTGTCGCAGCCCGATACCGGCGAACAGGCGCTGGAGATCGCCGATATGCTGGTGCGTTCCGGCGCGGTGGATGTGGTGGTGGTCGACTCGGTGGCGGCGCTGACACCCAAAGCGGAAATCGACGGCGAGATGGGTGATTCGCACATGGGCTTGCAGGCGCGGCTGATGTCCCAGGCGCTGCGCAAACTCACCGCCAATATCAAACGTTCCAACACCCTGGTGATCTTCATCAACCAGATCCGCATGAAGATAGGGGTGATGTTCGGCAATCCCGAGACCACCACCGGTGGTAACGCCCTCAAGTTCTACGCCTCGGTGCGTCTCGATATCCGCCGCACCGGCGCCATCAAGAAGGGCGACGAGGTCGTCGGCAACGAGACCCGCGTCAAGGTGGTCAAAAACAAGGTGGCACCGCCCTTCAAACAGGCGGAATTCGAGATCCTCTACGGTGAGGGGATTTCCCGCGAAGGCGAAATCATCGACCTGGGCGTCAAGGCCGGTCTGGTGGACAAATCCGGTGCTTGGTATTCCTATTCGGGAACCCGTATCGGTCAAGGCAAGGACAACGTCAGGCAGTATCTCAAGGAGCATTCCGACACCGCCCAGGAGATCGAGACCCAGATCCGCGCCAAGTACCTGACGCAGCGCGTCGCCGGTGAGGAAGAAGAGCTCGCCGAGGCCGAGGTTGACTGAGACCGCGGCCTCGGTCGATGACGTACGCAAACAGGCGTTGAACATGTTGGCGCGCCGTGAACACAGCGGCGCCGAGCTGCGGGCGAAACTGGCCGCCAAGGGTTTTCCCTCGGATATCATCGATGATGCCGTGAGTGATTTGTATCACTCGGGTTGGCTCAGCGACGAGCGTTTTGTCGAGGCCTACATCCGGGTGCGTGCCGACCGTGGTTACGGACCGGTACGGATTCGCGCCGAACTCAAGGAACGCGGCGTCGATGACGCGTTGATCCTCGATCGTCTCGATGCCCGTGGTCCACAGTGGCTGCAGCGCCTGCGTGGCGTGTGGGCCAAGCGTTTTGACGGCATTCGTCCTCAGGATTTCGCCGCCCGGGCGCGGCAGATGCGTTTTTTGCAGGCGCGCGGCTTCAGTGCCGAACAGATTCGCATCGTCATGGACGGCGGCGAGGACAGGGAATAGTTAGGGAAGCTCTGATCAATTTGGTTAACGTCATTCCGGCGGACGCCGGAATCCAGTAACGCCATGAATGATAGGCACTTGAATCCGAGTCTCAGCTACGCTCAGCCCGGAATGACGAATAAATCAGACTTTTCTTAGTTATTGCAGGCTTCAACCAACACATAGAACTAAAGCAACAGTTATGATCAGCAGCGCAGCGTTACGCAAAAAATTCTTCGATTATTTTCGGAGCCAAGGCCATGAGATCGTGGCCAGCAGTTCGCTGGTTCCCGGCAACGACCCCACCTTGCTGTTTACCAATGCCGGCATGGTGCAGTTCAAGGATGTGTTTCTGGGTTTGGAAAATCGTCCCTACACGCGTGCCGCCAGCTCGCAACGCTGCGTGCGCGCCGGCGGTAAGCACAATGACCTTGAAAACGTCGGTTACACCGCGCGCCATCACACCTTCTTCGAGATGTTGGGTAATTTCAGTTTCGGTGATTACTTCAAACGCGAAGCCATCGCCTTTGCCTGGGAGTTTCTCACCGGCGAATTGCAGCTGCCGCCGGAAAAGCTATGGGTGACGGTTTTCGAAGAGGACGACGAGGCCGCCGACATTTGGTTGAAGGAGATCAAGGTTGATCCCAAGCGCTTCGCCCGCATCGGCGCCAAGGACAATTTCTGGTCCATGGGCGACACCGGGCCATGCGGGCCGTGCACCGAAATCTTCTATGACCATGGACCGGAAATCGCCGGCGGCCCGCCGGGATCACCCGATGAGGACGGCGACCGTTACATCGAGATTTGGAACCTGGTGTTCATGCAGTACAACCGTGCCGCGGACGGCACGCTGTCGCCGTTGCCCAAGCCGTCGGTGGACACCGGCATGGGGTTGGAGCGTTTGGCGGCGGTGTTGCAAGGGGTGCACAGCAACTACGAGATCGATCTGTTCCGTAACCTGATTCAGGCCGCCGCCGACCTGACGGGGACCAAGGACGCCGGCAACAATTCCTTGAAAGTGATCGCCGATCACATCCGTTCCTGCGCCTTCTTGATCGTCGACGGCGTGACCCCTTCCAACGAAGGGCGCGGTTATGTGTTGCGCCGCATCATCCGCCGCGCGGTGCGTCACGGCCACAGCCTGGGTATGAAGGAACCGTTCTTTTATAAACTGGTGGCGCCCCTGGTCAAGGAGATGGGCGAGGCCTACCCGGAACTGGTCAAGGCCCGGTCCCAGGTGGAGCGCGCCCTGCAGCGCGAGGAAGAGCGTTTTCGCGAAACCCTGGATGAAGGCATCAAAATCCTGCAGCAGGAGATTGCATCACTTAAGGGCAAACTCATTCCCGGCGAAGTGGCGTTTCGTCTCTACGATACCTTCGGTTTTCCCGTGGATCTCACCGCCGACTATGCCAAGTCCCACGGCTTGGACGTGGACATGGCGGGATTCGAACAGGCCATGGAACAACAGCGCGAACGGGCGCGCGCCGCCAGTCAGTTCGGCGTGGCCTATGCGACGCCCACCGGCGTGGAAGGTCATACCGAATTCACCGGCTACGAACACCTGCAGGAGCAAACCACGATCCTGGCGCTGTATCGCGGCGATACGGCGGTGGAGCAACTCGACAGCGGCGAGGAAGGCACTGTGGTGTTGGAGCGCACGCCGTTTTATGCCGAGTCCGGCGGACAGGTGGGCGACCGCGGCGAGATCAAGGGCGGCAACGCAACGTTCGAGGTGCGCGATACCCAAAAGCTGGGCGGTGACGTGTTCGGCCATATGGGCGTCGTGACCGGTGGCACTTTACGGGTCGGCGATAGCGCGACCGCCCATGTAAATGAGCTGGCGCGGCAGGCCACCATGCTCAATCATTCGGCGACCCATTTGATGCACGCCGCCCTGCGCAAGGTGCTGGGTGAACACGTGACTCAAAAGGGCTCGTTGGTAGACGCCGCGCGGTTGCGTTTTGACTTTTCCCACTTCGCGCCCATGAGCCGCGAGGAGTTGCGCGAGATCGAACGACTGGTGAATGAGCAGATACGCCGCAACGAACCGGTGGAGACCCGTGTCATGGCCTTCGAAGACGCCCGCACCAGCGGCGCCATGGCCTTATTCGGCGAGAAGTACGGCGATACGGTGCGCGTGTTGCGCATCGGTGATTTTTCCATGGAGTTGTGCGGCGGCACCCACGCCAGGCGGGCCGGCGACATCGGCTTGTTTAAGATCGTTTCCGAGGGCGGTGTCGCCTCCGGTGTGCGCCGTATCGAGGCGATCACCGGTAGCGCCGCGGTCGAGGCCATGGAGAGCGCCGACGACGCCTTGACCCGCCTTGCCGGTTTGGTGAAGGCCGGTCGCGACGACGTGGAAGACAAGGTGCAGCAGGCCATCGAACGCAGTCGCAAACTGGAAAAGGAACTGGAACAACTCAAGGGCAAGCTGGCCAGCGCGGCGGGTAGCGACTTGTCCGCCCAGGCGGTGGAGGTGTCCGGACTCAAGGTGCTGGCGGCCCGCCTCGACGGGGCCGATCCTAAATCGCTGCGCGATACGGTGGATCAACTCAAGAACAAACTGGGTTCGGCGGCGGTGGTGCTGGCGACGGTGAGCGGCGACAAGGTGAGCCTGGTGGCGGGTGTGACCGCGGACAATACTAAGAAGCTCAAGGCCGGGGATCTGGTCAATATGGTGGCCCAGCAGGTGGGCGGCAAGGGCGGCGGCCGTCCCGACATGGCCCAGGCCGGCGGCAGCGATCCCAGCGGTCTCGACACGGCACTGAGTTCGGTGCCGGAATGGGTGCGCCAGCAACTCGGTTAAGGAATGCCCACTGTTGGCGAGATGGTGATAAGGAATATCTGAATAATTTCTATGATGTCATTCCGGCGCAAGCCGGAATCCAGTAATCTGCTAATTTATAAGCGCTGGATTTCGGGACCCCGCTACGCTACGCCCGAAAGAGACTGATTCAAAGATTCCTTGACGTTTGATAAGCGGTTTATATGCCGGTGACATAGCATGGCACTGATTGTTCAAAAATACGGCGGTACCTCGGTGGGCACGACAGAGCGCATCGAGCATGTCGCGCAAAAGATCATCGCTACCCGCCAGGGCGGTAACGACGTGGTGGTGGTGGTGTCCGCCATGAGCGGCGAGACCGATCGCTTAGTGGGGTTGGCGCATCAGATCAGCGAACAGCCCGATGCCCGGGAATTGGACGTATTGCTGTCCACCGGCGAGCAGGTGACCATCGCCCTGTTGGCCATGGCCTTGCAGAAACGGGGTTGCCCGGCCCGGTCCTTCACCGGTTCGCAGGTGCGGATACTGACCGACAGTGTCCACAACAAGGCGAGGATTCGTGACATCGACGAAGCGGCGGTGCGCCGTGAGCTCGCCGCCGGCCGGGTGGTGGTGGTGGCGGGATTCCAGGGGGTGGATGAGCACGGCAATATCACCACCCTGGGCCGTGGCGGATCGGATACATCCGGGGTGGCCCTGGCTGCGGCGCTGAAAGCGGATGAATGCCAGATCTATACGGACGTGGACGGGGTCTATACCACCGATCCCCGGTTGGTGCCCCATGCCCGCCGTCTCGAGCGCATCACCTTCGAGGAGATGCTGGAAATGGCCAGTCTGGGTTCCAAGGTCTTGCAGATCCGCTCCGTGGAATTCGCCGGTAAATACAATGTTCCCTTGCGTGTCCTATCCACATTTAAAGACGGGCCGGGCACGCTTATTACTTTCGAGGATCCCCAGATGGAAGATGCAGTCATTTCCGGAATCGCCTTTAACCGTGACGAGGCCAAATTGACCGTGATCGGGGTGCCGGACCAGCCCGGCATCGCCTACCGCATCTTAGGCTCGGTCGCCGACGCCAATATCGAAGTCGACATGATCATCCAGAATATCGCCGCGGATGCCACCACCGACGTTACCTTCACCGTCCATCGCCGTGACTATGCGCAGGCCAAGGAGATCTTGCAGCGCGTGGCCAACACCATGGGGGCTAAGCACGTAACGGGCGACGACAAGATCGTAAAGATCTCATTGGTGGGTGTGGGGATGCGCTCCCATGCTGGTATTGCCAGTACCATGTTTCAG
>CAYWIQ010000170.1:0-5809 GCA_964458405.1 uncultured Chromatiaceae bacterium | reverse complement strand
GTCTTTCCGAGCTGCTCACCCTCAGCATTGCAAAAATCGATTCGGGTGGCGTACCGCATGGCACTACTAATGTACGATAGTCACTACTATATTTAACTTCTTTGCACCTACGCTACAAGATCTTTATACTCTCAGAATTCAATGTGCAAGTAAAGCCAGCAAATTTCTATATTTAAAGGCACTTTAGCTAAACATTACACAACCTTACAGGCTTCGCTAATCCCTATGAATCCCATGCAAACAAGTGATGTTCCGGGCACATGGGATACAAAATCCCCCATAGTCGACCCGCGCTCCCACTGCCCACCCGTAACCTATAAAAACAAAATCTACGTCTTCGGCGGCGGCGGGCCGCAGTTCGCCAGCCTCAATTCCGTGTACGCCTACGACCCGGCGGAAAACCGCTGGGAGCGCAAGACCGACATGCCGACCTTGCGCTCCGGCTCGGTCACCGCGCTCATCGACGATCGCATCTATGTCATGGGCGGAGGCTTCAAACAACCCAACGGACGATTCAAGTTCCTCACCACCGTCGAGATCTACCATCCCGACAGCGACAGCTGGGAAACAGGCCCCGACCTGCTCATGCCTCACGATTATCCCGCGGTGGCGGTATTGGACGATACCATCTATGTCCTAGGCGGCCATCACCCCGATGCCACCAAGGCCGGCCCCAAGACCGACCCCGGCTTCGACTTCTGCGAGCGCCTCGACCTCCACACCGGCAAATGGGAAGAGATCGCCCCCTTGGGCCAGCCGCGCTTCGCCCTGTCGGCGCTGGTGGTCGACGGCGCCATCCTCACCATGGGCGGCGTCGCCTTCACCCCCGACGGCTTCAACAACTTCACCCTGGTGGAACGCTACGACGCGGCGCAAAACCGTTGGTTGTTGGACGAGCGCTATACATTACCCTGGCCGGCGGCGGGTCTGGGCGCCTGCATGTTCCAAGGGCGGATGCACATCTTCGGCGGCTACAGCACCGACGACATCCACAACCGCGCCGCCCGCTTCGACCCGGCCAGCGGACAATGGCAGCGCATCGCCGACATGCCCGCCCCCCGTGCCGCCATGGGCGTGGCCACCCTGGACGACTCTATATATTTGATAGGCGGCTGGGCCGATGACGGCCGCACCCCGCAAGCGGACGTCTACGCCTACACCCCCGCTTGATCCGCACATCATGGATGACGAACAACTCAGCCGTTACAGCCGCCAGATCCTCCTCCCGGAGATCGACCTCCCCGGCCAGGAGCAGTTGCTGGGCGCACGGGTCCTGATCATCGGCCTGGGCGGCCTGGGCTCGCCGGTCGCCATGTACCTGGCCGCCGCCGGCGTGGGCACCCTGGTATTGTGCGATCACGACAGCGTGGACCCATCCAACCTGCAACGGCAACTCCTGCACCACAGCGCCGACATCGGCCGTGCCAAGACCGAATCGGCGGCGGAGACCTTGCACGCCCTCAATCCGGACGTCCGCCTGATCACCATCGCCGCCAAGCTGGAAGGCGAGGCGCTGCGCACCGAGATCGCCGAGGCCGACGCGGTGGTGGATACCTCGGACAATTTCCCCACCCGCTACGTCCTCAACGCCGTCTGTCTGGCCGCCCGCACGCCGCTGATCTCCGGCTCCGCCATCCGTTTCCAGGGCCAGGTCACGACTTTCCGCTTCGATCTCGCCACCAGCCCCTGCTATCACTGCTTATATCCCGATGAGGGCGACAACCGGGAAAACTGCGCCGACGCCGGGGTGCTGGCCCCGCTGGTGGGCATTATAGGAAGCATACAAGCCACTGAAACCATTAAGGTTATATTGAACCTGGGCCAGCCGCTGCACGGCCGCCTGCTGCAACTGGACGCCCGCACCATGGCCTGGCGCAGCAGCCAATTCAAGGCCGACCCCCACTGTCCGATCTGTTCGTCACGGCCCGATCAAGCGTCTTCGCTTGAATACCAAGCGCTGTCCCGCTAGACTGTTGCGCCTTGGTCGACCCTGGCCAGAGGTTTTATTTCCCTTTTGAGTAGGGCACAACGAGGTAAAAGTACGTATGCCATCAGTTAGAGTCCGTGAAAACGAGCCGTTCGAAGTCGCCCTGCGCCGCTTCAAACGCACCTGTGAAAAGGCCGGCGTCCTTACCGAGACCCGCCGCCGTGAATTCTATGAAAAGCCCACCTCCGTTCGTAAGCGCAAGGCCGCTGCCGCGGTGAAGCGTCATCTCAAGAAGCTGCAACGCGACCGCATGAATCGCGTCCGCCTATACTAATAGATCACACACGCAGCATCCCGCCCATGACCGAGGCCAGCGAGGGACTCAAGCAGCGCATCGAAGCGGACATGAAGGATGCGATGCGCGCCAAGGACAAAGACCGCCTCGGCACCATCCGCCTGATCCTCGCCGCCATCAAGCAACGCGAAGTGGATGAACGCATCACCCTGAGTGATACGGAGATCCTCGCGGTGCTGGACAAGATGGTCAAACAGCGGCGCGACTCCATCAATCAATTCCAGCAGGCCGGCCGCCAGGAACTGGCGGACAAGGAAAGCGCCGAGGTGGAAGTCATCCAGCACTACCTGCCCAAGGCGCTCAGCGACGACGAAGTCGACACCATCATCGCCGAGGCCATCACCGCCAGCGGCGCCGCCTCCCCGCAGGACATTGGCAAAATCATGGGCTTGTTAAAACCTAAGCTCCAAGGTCGCGCCGACATGAGCCTGGTCAGTCGCAAAGTAAAAGAAAAACTCAGCGCCTGATCACAGCGGGCTGTCCAAAACAGCTAACGCTTTCCCGCCCGTCGGCATACAATCGTCTACCATGGCAGGCCGTATCCCGCAGCAATTCATCGACGACTTGATGAGTCGCGTCGACATCGTCGACGTGATCGATTCGCGCGTCCAGTTGCGCAAGGCCGGACGCGATTACATGGCGCGCTGCCCGTTCCACGAGGAAAAGAGCCCGTCGTTCACCGTCAGCCCCACCAAGCAGTTCTATCACTGCTTCGGCTGCGGCGCCCACGGTTCGGCGCTGGGCTTCCTCATGAACTACGAACACATGGAGTTCGGCGAGGCGGTGCGCGAGCTGGCCGCCAAGGTGGGCATGGAGGTGCCGCAAACGGCCGCGCCCCGCACCGACACCGCGCCCCATCAGCCCCTGTACGCCATTCTGGAAAAGGCCGCCGCGTTCTTTCGCAAACAACTGCGCAATCATCCCCAGGCCATCGACTATCTCAAGCAACGGGGCTTGAGCGGCACCACTGCCGCGGAATTCGCCATCGGCTACGCCCCGCCGGGTTGGGACAACCTGCTGCGGGCACTGGGCCCCACCCCCAAGGAGCAAACCTTGCTGGCCCAGGCGGGGCTGGTCATCAAAAAGGACGGCAACAACGGCTACTACGACCGCTTCCGCAACCGCATCATGTTCCCCATCCGCGACCGCCGCGGCCGGGTCATCGCCTTCGGCGGGCGGGTGCTCGACAGTCAGGACAGCCCCAAATATCTCAATTCGCCCGAGACCCCGGTGTTTCACAAGGGCAAGGAGCTCTACGGCCTGTTCGAGGCCCAAAAGGCCCTGCGCCACCTGGAGCGGCTGATGGTGGTGGAAGGCTACATGGATGTGGTGGCCCTGGCCCAGCACGGCGTCCACTACGCCGTGGCCACCCTGGGCACCGCCACCAGCGGCGACCACATCGAACAGCTGTTCCGCCGCACCCCCCAGGTCACCTTCTGTTTCGACGGCGACCGCGCCGGCCGCGACGCCGCCCAGCGGGCCCTGGAAAACCTGCTCCCCACCATGCGCGAGGGCCGCGATGCCCGCTTCCTGTTCCTCCCCGAAGGGGAAGATCCGGACTCCCTGATAAGTCGTGAAGGCCATCACCAATTCGAGGAGCGGATTGCGCAATCCGTCTCATTTTCAACATTTTTTTATGAAGTGCTGACCCGCCAGGCCGACATATCGAGCATCGAGGGCCGGGCAAGGCTGGTGGAACTTGCCAAGCCATGGCTGTCCAAATTACCAGCCGGGGTGCTGAAACATATGATGATGATAAGGCTTGCAGAACTGGCGCAACTCAGCCCGGAAGTGGTGGCCCACACCCTGGGCATGGCGGGGCCGGAAGCGGCCATCGGCAAGGCAGCCACGGCGTCACCGCGACGGAATCCCGGCGCTTTTCAGCGGCTGGCCAAGACCCCCATCCGCTCGGGGATTGAACTGCTTTTGCATAATCCGCGCCTGGCGGCCATCGCCGGCGAGGTCAAACGCTGGGAAATTCTGGACATTCCCGGCTTGAAACTATTCATGGAACTGCTTGAATTACTACAGGGGCACCCCCATCTTCACAGTGGTGCCCTGTTGGAACGGTGGCGGGATGCCCCGGAGGGTCAGCAACTGGCTGAATTGGCCAAGTGGGAGCCGATCCTGCCCGATGAAGCCAGCCTCGAGCTGGAGTTTCGCGGCGTGGTGCAATGGCTGGACACCGAGCTGGCGAAATGCCGTCGCGACCAATTGGACGCAAAGTGGCAAAGCGAAGGCCTTTCTCCGGCGGAAAAAGTGGAATTTCTAGAGCTGCAGCGGCGCTGTAGCTCCGGCGCTGCGTCTCATTGAAATGTTCGCAGCAAACGTCAATGTCGGGTAAAATGCCCGGCTAACTTTCAAACTTCTGGGTTGCACGAGTAATGAATTACGAACAGCAAGAGTCTCAGTTAAAGTTGTTGATCGCCCGCGGCAAGGAACAGGGTTTCCTCACCTATCGCGAGGTCAACGACCATTTGCCGGATGAGATAGTCGATCCCGAGCAAATCGAAGACATCATTGCCATGATCAACGACATGGGCATCCCAGTGCATGAGATCGCCCCGGACGCCGACGCCCTGTTGATGGCCGACACCCCGGTGACCGACGAAGACGTCGCCGAGGAAGCGGCGCAGGCCCTCGCCAACGTCGACAGCGAATTCGGCCGTACCACCGACCCGGTGCGCATGTATATGCGCGAGATGGGCACCGTGGAACTGCTGACCCGCGAAGGCGAAATCCAGATCGCCAAGCGTATCGAAGACGGCGAGATCCAGGTCTTGACCGCATTGGCCCAGTATCCGCAAACCATCGCCGAACTGATCCGCGTCTACGAGCGCGTCGAAGCGGGCGAAGTGCGTCTGGGTGAGGTCATCCGCGGCTTCATTGACCCCAACCAGGACCAAGACATTGTCGACCCCACCGGCGCCATGGCCCAGAACATGTCCGACGAAGACAGCGACGATGACGATGACAATGATGACGACGACGGTGACGACAGCGACGACGACAGCAACGATTCCAACATCGATCCCGAGCAGGTCCGTCTGCACATCGCGGCCACCAATGCACTGCATAATGAGTGGACGGCGGTCGTCGCCAAACACGGCAAGGATCACAGCAAGGCGCAAAAAATCTGGGAAGAGGTGAGCGCCAAGTTCATGGAGCTCAAGCTGGCGCCCATGTTCATCGACAGCCTGGTGAGCAACCTGCGCGGCACCGTGGACCGCATCCGTTCGCAAGAACGCGCCATCATGGACATCTGCGTCAACTCGGCGCACATGCCGCGCAAGCAGTTCATCACCACCTTCCCGGATCATGAAACCGACGCCACCTGGCTCGATCAAGAGATCAAGGGCAAGCACAGCTATGCCGCGACCCTGGCCGAACATGCCGACGAGATCCGCAAGATCCAGGACAAGCTGCGCGCCGTGCAAGATGTGTGCGGCCTGACCATCTCCGAGATCAAGGACATCAACCGCCGCATCTCGATCGGCGAGGCCAAGGCCCGCCGCGCCAAGAAAGAA
>CAYWIQ010000169.1:0-5819 GCA_964458405.1 uncultured Chromatiaceae bacterium | reverse complement strand
ATGCTCACCCGCGACCTGCATCGCGCAACGGTATTGGCGGATATCGCATCGTGGCTGGTGGATCATGACGCGCCATTGCCGTCCGGCGACGAGATCCTAACCGGCGCCAACTCACGGGCCGCCTTTTGTACACCGTGGCCGGAAAACGTCATGCGCTATATCAATTCCAAGTAAGACACTTGGATAATGAACCGCGTCGACGGACCGTAGTCTAACTTCGTTGCTTCCATTGCATCTCCGTATCCCACTTATGGAACGTCTGATCAATTCTTGTGGTGTCATTCCGGCGCAAGCCGGAATCCAGTAACACCCTGAATTGAAGGCAATGGATTTCGGGTCTGCGCTACGCCACGCCCGGAATAAAGAATTCATTAGAAGCCGCTTAAAATGTTACTCCCTATAAAAACGGAAGGAGTAAACTAAGCTACAAGCAACTAAGAAAGGGTAGTGGTTCGGTAAAAATGTGTATGGTGGCGTTATGCCAGGTTGCAGAGTCTGTCGACCCGACAATTGAATCACTGGGAGGTGGGCTGTCATGAACAAGATCTTGGTGTTGGTGGCAACATTATTGATATGTCAAACCGGCCATGCCGGCCAATGGTATGTAGGAGCGGGGCTGGGCACGGCCCACGCCAAGGACGCATCGGAGAATGCCGCAACCGGCGGCTCTACCCTGACCCAATACGGCATTACCGACATCACGTCCCATGATGACAATTCGGGATCGCTGGCAATCTTTGGCGGCTATCAGTTCAATCCCTACCTTGCCGCCGAGATCGGCTATACCTATCTGGGCACCTACGAAATGCACGGCTTCACCGCCCCGGCGCCCACCCTCCCCGCCGGCCGCGAGCAAAATCGGGCCGACGCCTTCTCCCTGGCCGCCGTCGTCGGTACCCCCATCGATAAGACGTTCTCGGTATATGCCAAACTGGGACCGACCATCACCACCAACGAGCAGAGCACCTGCATCAGTAATACCTGGTGGTGTGACGGCAGCTCCGACGTCAAGGCCGGGCTGTTGTTCGGCGTGGGCGCCGATCTCCGTCCGTCACGTCTGCTGGGATATCTGCGTGTGGAGGTCGACCGCTTCAACAACGTCGGCGACAGCCAAAACGAATTCAGCGCCGGTCGCTTCAACGTGCTGCAGCTTCAGTACGTATACAGCTTCTCAAACTAATCGAACGGTAACCCGCTAGCGACCTCGCCAAGCCAATAATGGGCTCGCACGCTTGATCACACCTTGATACCGAACAGGGTGCCGACGCCCGCGGTCAAGGCCATGGCCAGCGCCCCCCAAAAGGTGACCCGCGCCACGCCCACGCCGATCTTTGCCCCGCCGGCACGCGCCGCGAGACCGCCCAAACCCGCCAGGGCGACCAGCGACGACACCGCCACCACGGATTCCAGCCGGTGCTCCGGGGCGGCAAAGGCGGCGACGATGGGCAGCGCCGCGCCCACGGAAAACGTCCCCGCCGACGCCAGTGCCGCCTGAACGGGCCGGGCGCTGACCCGCTCGAAGATACCCAGTTCATCCCGGGCATGGGCGCCCAAGGCATCGTGCTCCATCAACTGCTCGGCCACCCGGGTCGCCAGTTCGGCGTCCAAGCCCCGGTCCATGTAAATCTCGGCCAGTTCCTGCAGCTCGTATTCGAGATTATCGTCCAGGTGTCTCTGCTCCAGCTCCAGGTCGGCCTTCTCGGTATCGGCCTGGGAGCTCACCGAGACGTACTCGCCGGCAGCCATGGACATGGCACCGGCCACCAGGCCCGCCACCCCCGACAACAGCACGTCGCCGCGTGCCGCATGGGCGGCGGCGACACCGATCACCAGGCTCGCCGTGGAGACGATACCGTCATTGGCCCCCAACACCGCGGCGCGCAACCAGCCGACCCGGTGGGAACGATGGGCTTCGTTATGATTCATGACAATATTCCGTACGTATTGAGATCACACACATCCACGCCCCACTCCAGCTCGACTCTGCAATGGGTGATTCAACGAGCGGGAATATGGATGCATTATAAACCCCACAAACCTGCAAATGTGTTTCCCTTGCCACACCCAAAACCACGGACGTTGATCTAGCGCTTGACCGCCAACACCCCATCGCCATTCAACTCGGCGGCGAAACCGGCGTTACGCAAACGCCGGGCGACTTCGTTGGGCACATCGCGACCGCTGGTCAGCTTATTGGGCGTTCCCGTGTAGTGGAACAACCGTCCCTTGCGTCGCAACACCCTGGCGAGGTGATCGTAAAACAGCTGTGAATACAGCTCACCGGCGATCCCGAAGCGCGGCGGGTCGTGCAACACCGCGTCCACCGAGGCGTCGGGCAGATTCACGATCGCCGCGCCGATATCGGCCAAATTCAACTGCAACACCTCATCGGCTGGCGGCGACCAGGGATTCAACCCCCGCAGCCACAGCACGTCCGGATTTTTCTCATAGGACACTATCCGCTCGGCGCCGCCGCGCCTGCACCAGGCGGCGAAATAACCGAGGCCGCCGCACGTATCCAAGATCACCTTACCGTGCGGTTGAATTAATGCCACCTTGCGTTCGGCATCTTCATAAGGTGAGATCTGCGCCGTCGGCAGCATCTTGATACCGTCGATCTCGAAGGTCGGTGGGCCCCATTGGGTCGGCACCAATTTGATTAATGCGTTCGTGTAACGCGCCACCGGCTCGAAGCCGCCGTTGTTCCAGTAATAAACGGTGCGCTCCTTGCACGTTTCGAGATAAGGATAGGTGACGCCCCGCCAGGTCCATCCGGTTGCACACACTTCCACGCTTGCGATCGACCGCCCCAGATTCAGCGAACATGATAAAGACGACTGGCCGCATTGCCGTGCAGTGGTCAACACCTGGTGTTCTTTGATGGTCAGCAACGGGCTCGACGTTTCATGCCCCGATGTCACCGTCATTTGAGAACGAGGACCCTCGGCGCTCAAAGCCGTTTCCCGGCCAAGGTCGGCGCCTTGTCGGTGCGGGTCTCCAGCTTCAGATAGCTCACCAGACGCACGCAACCTTCCTGGTGCAATACATCATGGATTTCCTGCACCGCAGCCAGGATCTCCACCAACTCTCCTTCGATGTTGGTCCCCGATGCATGGGTCTCGATAATGAAACCATGGCCATCCAGCAATTCGACGACGCGCAGGATCTGCTCGCGTACCGACACACCCTGACCGATGGGAACGACTTGTAACTCAGCGGTAGCTTTCATGTGGGCAATTCTCTCCCTCTGGGAAATCACGCTACGGATGCCCGGATTTTAACCGGGTGCGCACGAGAGATGCCAGGCACCGGCGGCTTATCAGGCGAACTGATCATTGGCCACGCGATAGCGTGGATCTTCCAGGACATTGACCTCCACCAAATCACCGGCCTTCTTCAACAGGCCCCGGCACTCCTCGCTGAGATGACGCAGATGCAAGGTCTTGCCCGCCTTGATATAGCGCTCCGCCAGGGTATCGATGGCTTCGATCGCAGAATGATCCGCGACCCGCGAGTGCTGGAACTCGATGATGACGTCGTCCGGGTCATCCTCCGGATGGAACAGCTCCAGGAAATTCTTCACCGAACCGAAAAACAGCGGACCGTTGAGTTCGTGTATGCGCGAACCGCGTTCGTCGTCGTAGCTTCTGATATTGATGTGCTTGGCGTGCTCCCAGGCGAAGGCCAGCGCCGAGACGATCACCCCCACCACCACCGCAACCGCCAGATCGGTGAACACCGTCACCGCCGACACCAGCACCAGCACAAAGGCATCGGTGGCGGGGATCTTACCCATCAGGCGCAGGCTGGACCATTCGAAGGTCGCCAGCACCACGATGAACATCACTCCCACCAGCGCCGCGATGGGGATACGCTCGATCAAGGGCGAACCAAACAGGATGAACATCAACAGGAACAAAGCCGCGGCGACACCGGACAGCCGCTGGCGCCCGCCGGAATTCACGTTGATCATGCTCTGACCGATCATGGCGCAACCGCCCATGCCGCCGAACAGGCCGGTGACCATGTTGGCGATGCCCTGGCCCAGGCACTCACGATTGCCCCGGCCGCGGGTATTGGTCACCTCGTCGATCAGACTCAGGGTCAGCAGGGATTCGATCAAGCCCACCGCAGCAAGGATAAATGAATACGGCAGGATGATCTTGAGGGTTTCCCAATTGAAGGGGACCGCCGGGATGTGGAAAGACGGCAAGCCGCCCTTGATACTGGCCAGGTCACCCACGGTCTTGGTATCCAGGCCCAGGCCCAACACCAGCAGGCTGACCGCGATGATCGCCGCCAGCGACGCCGGCACGGCACGGGTCAACTTGGGCAGAAAGTGAATAATCAACATGGTAAGAATGATCAGCCCGGCAAACACCAGCAGCGGCCCGCCGCTCAGCCATTCCATCCCACCGCCGGCCGCCGGCACCTTGAAGTGCCGCAACTGGGCGAGGAAGATCACGATCGCCAGGCCGTTGACGAAACCCAGCATCACCGGGTGCGGCACCATGCGGATAAACTTCCCCAACCGCAACAGCCCGGCGCCCATCTGGATCAATCCGGTCAATACCACCGCCGCGAACAGATACTCCACGCCGTGCCTGGCCACCAAGGCCACCATCACCACCGCCATGGCGCCGGTCGCGCCGGAAATCATCCCCGGGCGCCCGCCGAACAGCGATGCCAGCAGCCCTACCATGAAGGCGGCATAGAGGCCGACCAGGGGCGTGACCCCGGCCACGAAGGCGAAGGCTACCGCCTCCGGTACCAACGCCAAGGCCACCGTCAAACCGGACAAAATCTCGTTTTTAAAGCACGCGCGACACGCGCAACCAAGCTGAAACATTGATCACCTGTGGGAGTTTAAGGGGTAAAAGGCCGCGTAATATAGCAGAACGCGGTTACAGAGGAAACTTGACGGCAAGGGGATCACGCCGCGGGGAGAAAAAACCGGCGCTGCCATCCCGCAACCTGGCGGGCTAAATTACAGTTTACGCAGCAAGTTATCCTGATAGCGGCGTTCAACCGCCAAGTCGATGCCGTCACCGCGCGACAGGGTAAGGCGCATACGCAACAATCGCAAACGCCGCTCCGCCCTGTCGCGTTCGCCGGGATCGCGCACGCAGGCCAGCAACTGCTCAACCTCACTGATATCTTTATTGAGCTGCAGCTCCGGCGGTAGATAACCGGCGTTCTTTAACAAACGGTAACCGGCACGCAGCTCCTCCGGGATCAACGCGTCGTCATCCAGTTGCAACGGTTTGCCGGCTCCGGGTAGATTGTCGAACTCACCGCGCTGCGCGGCCTGCAGGATCTGACGTTCGGCGATTTGATCTAGCAGTGTCATAGGTTAAAAGTAATACAAACCGCCATTACTGCAGGGTATGGGACTGCATCTGCTGGACCCGCACCAGGGAGGCGTTATGCGCCACCATCAGCCAGCCCTCAACATCGCGGCGGTAAACGTTGGTGGCCAGCACCACGGCGCCCTGGCTGGGATTGGCGGACGAACCGATGTGTTCTTCCACCACATGCACCGCCAGATCATCACCGACGACAATTTGAATGACCTTGGTCTGCACGTTGGGTCGTTCGGCGCCGCGAAAGATATGATCCCAGCTGCGCACGATGGCATCATAACCTTTGACGGCCTCCGCGCCGGGATGAATGCATACCGAATCCACGTGCGCCCACAGGCCTTGCATGGCCGCCAGGTCGCAGCGGCCGAAGGCGCTGTAGAACGCGGCTTCAACCGCCGCCGCGGAGTCAAATATCATCTTGGTTTGTTTCATATCTGGTGGGACGCTCGGACATAG